>JBEIJG010000174.1:0-6577 GCA_040380385.1 Phycisphaeraceae bacterium
GCCGCCTTCGGGCGGCCGTCTCGTTTCTCACTCCTCGTTTCTCAATCCTCGTTTTCACTCCTCGTTTTCACTTCTCGTTTCCCAATCCTCGTTTCTCAATCTAGGACCGACGCTTCGTTGCGTTTTGCCTCGTACGGCGGGGAGAGGAATCGCGCTTCTCGGCATCTCGCGCTAAACGAGGCGCTCGCCGCGCAGTCGGCATCTCCATGCGCGCCGCCAGCACGTCGAGTTCGACCGCGTGGCGCATGAACTGTTCCGCGGCTGGCGATGGCGTCCGAGTCGGGAGTTCGATCAGCGCAAACGTGCGGCCGAGCCAAGGGGCCTCGACCGGCAGGGTGGCGAGGACTCCCTCGGCAAGTTCACGGCTGATGAGTGACATCGGCATCAGGGTGATCGCATCCGATTCGGCGACGATCGTCTTCATGACGGAGGGAGCGTCACAAGTGATCGCGGGAAGCAGATTCGCCGCGGCGCCGCGCTCGCCCCTTCCTTGGAGGAGATGTGACAAGAGGTCGGGCGGAACACGCGTCGTAAGGGCAAGAGGAAATCGCAAGACATCCTTCAAACGAATCTTCGGCTCGCGAAGCAGTGGGTGGCCTGCGCGCACAACGAGGTAGCCTCGATGCCACGCCAACGGCGTGGTTCGGACGCCGCGATCAGTTTCCGCGGTCTTGAGATCCCCGATCGCGAGGTCGATCTCGCGTCGACGCAGCATCTGAAGTAGGACGTCAATACTGTTTGAAATGATGGTCAATTTGAGTTGTGGATGCGACTTCGCCATGCGCGCGACTGCCGCCGCCACAAACATCTCTGACGGATACACGCCGGCGCCCACGCGCAACTCGCCCGCTCCGAGCCCCTGCATGAGTTGCATCTCGCGCTCGAGGTCGCCGACATGGGCAAGGACTGCCCGCGCCCGCGAGAGAAAGACGCGACCAACATCGGTGGCTTCAATGCCGTCGCGGCGGCGATGAAAGAGCACGGCACCCATCCGCCGCTCAAGTTCTTGGATACTCCGAGACAGCGCAGGCTGGGAGATGTTCAGTGCACGGGCGGCGCGCAAGAAGTGCCGATGCTCGGCGAGTGCAATCGCATGCCGATGATGGCGCAGTTCGAGATCCATGCACGGAGCGTATCGCGACAACAATTTCCATGCATTGGACGCATTATTCCCTGCGGAATACCTTCCGCGCCTTCGTTCAATCTATCTCTGGCCGCTTTCGGTTTCGAGAGATCACCGCACTGGAGTCGACTTCATATGCCCTCAAGTTCACGCAACGTACTTCGTCACGTCGTGGGATACCTTTCAAACTTGGCTCTCGCATTCGCAATTCTCGCGGGTTGCGCGCTGTCGACCCACTCGGCGGATGCCTCCGTCGCACGTGAGACGGTGAAGGTGCCCGAAGTCGCGGCGCGCAAGCCAAACATCCTGGTCATCTGGGGTGACGATGTCGGACAGTTCAATGTCGGCGCGTACAACATGGGCATGATGGGCTACAAGACGCCCAACATCGATCGCATTGGCCGCGAAGGCGCGATCTTCACCGACTGGTACGGCCAACAAAGCTGCACCGCGGGTCGCGCGGCGTTCATCACCGGCCAGTCGCCGATCCGCACCGGCCTCACAAAGGTCGGCCTGCCCGGCGCGCCCGAGGGCATGAAGAAAGAAGATCCAACGCTCGCGACTCTGCTCAAGGCGCAGGGGTACACGACCGGGCAGTTCGGCAAGAACCACCTCGGTGATCGCGACGACATGCTGCCAACCGCGCACGGCTTCGACGAGTTCTTCGGCAACCTCTATCACTTGAACGCCGAGGAAGAGCCGGAGAATCCCGACTATCCGAAGGACCCCGAGTTCAAGAAGAAGTTCGGCCCGCGCGGTGTGATGCACAGCTTCGCCGATGGCCGCATCTCGGATACCGGCCCACTCACGAAGAAGCGCATGGAGACGATCGACGAGGAAGTCAACGCAAAGGCGATGGACTTCATGGAGCGTTCGGTGAAGGACGAGAAGCCGTTCTTCCTCTGGTGGAACTCGACGAAGATGCACATCTTCACGCACCTCACGCCCGAGGCTGATGGAAAAACAGGCCTTGGCATCTACGCCGACGGCATGGTCGAGCACGACCGGCAGATTGGCGTCCTCCTCGCGAAACTCGAGGCGCTTGGACAACTCGACAACACGATCATCATGTACTCGACCGACAACGGCGCCGAGAGTTTCACATGGCCGGACGGCGGCACCACGATGTTCAAGGGTGAGAAGAACACGCCATGGGAGGGCGGCTACCGCGTGCCGTGCATGATCCGTTGGCCGGGCGCGATCAAGCCCGGAACGATCGTCAACGACATCGGCGCCCACGAAGACATGATGCCAACACTGCTCGCGGCCGCTGGAAATACCACGGTGGTCGAGGACCTCAAGAAGGGTCAGACCGTCGCCGATCGCGCGTACAAGGTGCACCTCGACGGCTACAACCTGCTGCCGGCGTTGAAGGGCGAGGCGAAGTGGCCGCGCAAGGAGTTCATCTACTGGACCGATGACGGCAGCGTCGCTGCACTTCGCTATGACAACTGGAAGGTGATGTTCCTCATCCAGGAAGCGGAAGGCCTCGAGGTCTGGCAGAACCCGTTCACCGAACTGCGCGCGCCGATTCTGACGAACCTCCGCATGGATCCGTTCGAGCGTGCGCGGGATGAGAACTCGATCGGCTACCAGCGGTGGTATCTCGAGCGTATGTTTGCGATCGCGCCGGCTGGTGCGTATGTCGCGCGGTGGCTCCAGAGCTTCCGCGAATTCCCGCCGCGTCAGAAGCCCGGCAGTTTCAACCTCGAGCGCGTGATGGAAGCCGTCAGCAAGCCGCAAGGACAGTGACTCGTACAGGAAGGGATGACACCATGATGCATTTCCGAACAACATTCTTGATCTTCACCGTGACGACCTGCGTTTCGCTTGCTGCTTGCGGTGCCGCAGGTCCAAAGCGCATCGATGCAACGACATCAAGCATGCGCGATACCAAGTCGATGCTTGATCGCGGCGGTGAACAGGTCGCAAGCGTCGTCGCGGCTGCGCGAGCGATTGAAAGCGCGCAAGATCGCACGCGTGCCTTTGAGGATTTTTCGAAGGCGATGGACCGCTTAGAGGCGGACGCGAAGAAGGCTCAGTCGGCGTGGGCTTCGCTCACCAGCCGCACCGAAGAGTATGTCAAGGCGTGGGAAGCGGAGTCGGCGGCGCTCTCGAGCGACGCTTCGAAGCAAGTCGCGGCTTCGCGACGTGAGGCTTTCGCGAGCCGATTCGCCTCGTTGCAAGCAGACCTCGCCTCGGTGAAGTCTGCGTACGGCGATTTGATGACGAAGCTGTCGGATATTCGCATCCTGCTCGCAAACGATCTCACGCAAGATGGAATCGATTCAGTGCGTCCTTTCATGGCGGAAGCTGAAAAGAGCGCGGCCGCACTTCAGACGAGCATCTCGAACTTGTCTGCCAAGCTTGAGCTTGAAATGCAGAGTTCATCAACCGTGGGCCCGAAGCCGCCAGCGACGAAGTAACGCCCGCTCTGAACAGGCTGGAGTTTGACGATGGCGACACCATGCATGCGCGTCGTTGCCGCGACGCTGTCTCCGGCTCTGTTGGGGGTTGCCGCGTGCGCGCTCGGCCTCGGGGGCGGCTGCAGCAGCGTGCGCGCTGTGGACGTGCCGCAGGTTGCGTGCGATGCGCTCCCATCTTGGCGCGAGGGCGCCGCGAAGGAGCGGATCGTCGATACCGTCGCCCGCGCAACCGCCGCCGGAAGCCCCGAGTTTGTTCCCGTCGAAGACCGGATCGCGGTGTTCGATCAGGATGGCACGCTGTGGGCGGAGCAGCCGTTCTACGTGCAACTCGCCTTCGCGGTCGACCGTGTGAAGGCGCTGCGCGACGCGCATCCCGAGTGGGAGACAGAGGAGCCGTTTGCGTCGATTCTGAGGCGCGATCCGCGCGCGGTGGCCGCGCAGGGCGAAGCGGCCGTCGCGAAACTGATGGCGGCCACGCACGGCGGCATGACCGTCGACGAGTTCCGCGCGACTGTGCGCGCATGGCTCGACGACGCGCGGCATCCCGAAACGGGCCTCCTCTATCGCGACATGGTGTATCAGCCGATGTTGGAGTTGCTTGCCTACCTGCGCGCGAACGGATTTCGGACCTTCATTGTGTCGGGTGGTGGCACGGAGTTCGTGCGTGCCTTCGCAGCCGAGCGATACGGCATCCCGACCGAGCAGGTCATCGGGAGCGAGGCGAAGTTCGTCTACGACGCCGACGGACCGCGCTCTGAGGTGCGGAGTACGGGCGAGATCGTGTTCCTCGATGACCGCGTTGGCAAGCCGATCGGCATCATGCGACGCATCGGTCGTCGACCGACGATGGCGTTCGGAAACTCGGATGGCGACCTCGAGATGCTTGAGTGGACCGTCGCGGGCGACGGAGTGCGGCTCGCTGCGATCGTCCATCACACCGACAAGGCGCGCGAGTGGGCGTACGACCGCGACTCAAAGGTCGGGCGACTTGATCGGGCTCTTGACCGCGCTGGCGGAGACGGTTGGCTGCTCATCGACATGGCGCGCGACTGGGCGACGATCTACCCCGCAGCGACCGCGCGGGATCGGTAAACACAGGTTCGCGCTTCAAGCACAAAGCGGAGGCGCAAAAGGCACGACACGCGCGGACGTCTCCGCGCGTGTCGAAGGGAATGTAGGTTGAAGGGGCAATCAGGCTGACTGGCAATGTGGCCTGCAGTGGTCTGACTTGCCCGCGGAATCTGGGCCCGCAGAATCTAGGACCGCAGAATCTAGGACCGCGAAATCTGGCTGCGAGACACCCGCCGAGGATTGACCTCGGTTGCATCGGATGCTCCGTTGGATATTCCGTTGCTCGTGTTCTGACGAACTCGCTCCGCCGCGCGCAGCGCGTTGGAGGGAGGTTGCATCAGCGCTGACGGCGACGGCGCGCGACAACACCAGCGAGGCCGAGGAGCGCTGCCGCACCTGGTGCCGGAACTGGCGCGTTGAAGCCGACGTTGTATTGGCCGAGCGAGTCACCCGTTCCTTGCACGCCCGCGTCTGCATCGATGACGAGGCGGTAGCTGTGGCCCGAGTCGAGCGAGAGGCTGCCGCTGAACGCGGCAGTCGCGCTCGCCGTGAGGCGCACGGTGCTGGTCGTGGTGTCGGTCAAAGTCACGATGACCGAGTTGAAGCCGCTGCCCGACCCAGTGCTCGTGAGGCCGACGATGAACGCGACGACCTGGTCCATGTCGGACACGAAGTCGATGATCGCGAAGCTCGTCGCGTTCGCAACGCCACCAGCAGTCGCGCTTGCTTGCGCGGCACCGGCGAAGTTCATCGAGGTCGATGAAAGCTGCGAGCCGTGCTGGGCAAGGGCGTTCGACGAGGTCGCGAAGACGCTCGCAGAATCAAACCACGTGCCGAAGCCCGAGTCAGAGGCGGTGTCCGTCGTGGCATCGGCGGTCGCTTCGACCGTACGGTTTGCCGACGAATAGACGAAACCTGCGTTGGCGACGGAAACCGACGACAACGCGACAGCCGCCGAAGCGGCAAGACGCATATTCAGTTGCATTTCCCAAACTCCCTCAGCAACGGGTTCCCGCCCGCTGCTCCCTTCTTCTTAAGGTGGACAAACATCCACCTCCCTAGATTCGCGACTCTAACCGCGATTCGGTGTAAGCCAAACCGAGGCGACGCATTTTCGGCAAATCTGAGTCAGAACCACGTCAATTACCTTAAGAAAACACACCGCGCACGCGGGGTCGCCATCGAAGGCCTGCTTAGGGCGCTGGAGTTTGGCTTTTATCGGGGCTCGCTGGAGTGCTCGTCAAAGGCGTTGCAGCCGGAACTGCCACCAAGCCGCGCATCGAACCCGGAATCGGTGGCAACCCGAGCAATTCGAGTGCGAGGTTGCCCGCGTCGGCGTTGCGAATCGGTTGGGGGCTTTCGTCTCGGGTGATGCGCTTGTCGTGCGCGGGCCGCGCGCGATCTGGGAACGCCGCATAGAGGTCGCGCGGCTCGCCGTCGCCGCCTTCCCACACGATGAGGGGAATTCGGAAGTTGAGCGGGCTCAGGACATCGGTGTGGGTCTTTGCGGGCGCGCCTCCGCCGTGGTCTGTCGTGAGCACGATCGCGGTGCGCGCAGCAAGGCCTGGGGTTTGATCGATCGCCGTGAGGATTGTGCCGAGCGCGGCGTCGACCTCAAGAAGCGCCGCGAAGTAGCGCGAGTCGGGCGCGAGGACCCAATCGTGCGCGTGACCAGCGGCATCGGGCGCGGCGAAGTGGACAAAGTCGAGTGAGCCGACGCGGCGCGCGGATGCATCGCGCAATCGCTCGGCAACCACGCGCGCAACGCCGTCGGTTTCGCGGGCGTACGTGAAGAAATCGATTTTCGCGCGGCCGAAATCGGGCGGCGTCGTGTCAGGCGCACCGTGCGAAGGACCGTAGCTCTGCTCGAAGAGCCAGAACTTGGTCTTGCCAACGGTCATCGCGGTCGACAGGCCCGCATCGTGCGCGACGTCGAAGGCGCTCGCGATGTACGCGC
>JBEIJG010000175.1:0-6563 GCA_040380385.1 Phycisphaeraceae bacterium
CGTCGGGCTCTGGCAAGAGCACACTGATGAACATGCTCGGCTGCCTCGACCGACCGACGTCGGGTGCCTATCACCTCAACGGTCGCGATGTGAGTCGCATGAACGCGCGTGAACTCGCGCATGTTCGCAACGAGGAAATCGGCTTTGTCTTCCAGAGTTTCGAGCTTCTGCCGCGGCAGACGGCCCTCGAGAACGTGGAGTTGCCGTTGGTGTACGCGCGCGGTGGTTGGCGTGGTCGGCGGCAGCGTGCGCTCGCGGCGCTTGACCGCGTTGGACTGTCGAAGCGCGTCGATCACCGACCGAACCAGTTGTCGGGCGGTCAAAGGCAGCGCGTTGCAATCGCGCGGGCGATTTTGAACAACCCATCGATTTTGCTCGCCGACGAACCCACGGGAAATCTCGACAGCCAAACCACGGTCGAGATCTTGGCACTCTTCCGTCAGTTGCACGCCGAAGGGCAAACGGTCGTCATCGTGACGCACGAAGATGAAGTTGCTGCGCACTGTCAGCGCGTGGTGCGCCTTCGTGACGGCCGCGTCTTGAGTGACTTGCCGATTGCGCAAGACACCGCAGGGCGACACCTCGCCACAGTGCGCGCCGCGACTGCTGAAGTCGGAGTGCCTGCGCATGCGGCGGCTCCGGCGACGACACACGCGACGACACACGCGGCGACACATGCAGCGGAGCAGGGCGGAGGTGAAACGTGCTGAACCCACTTTTCTGGCTTCAAGCGATCTCACTCGCGTTCTCACAGATTTGGGCGAACAAGTCACGGGCGTTTCTTACGGCGCTCGGAATCATCGTCGGCGTTGCGAGTACGACCGCGGTCATCGCGGCGCTCACGGGCCTCAAATCGAAAGTGCTCGCGGAGTTTGAATCGGTCGGCGCGAGCAAGTTCTTCGTCTTTCCGGATCGCCCTGACAACGCGCCGCGCAACATGTACCCGTGGGAGAAGATTCTCCTCAAGCCTGCGGAAGTCCGCGCGATTCGCGACGAATGCACACTTGTGAAAGCAGTGACGCCGATCACCGAAGTCGGACTGGATGTTGAGTCGGGCGACAAACGGATCGAGGGCATCACCATCGCAGGCATCTGGCCCGATTGGCACATGGTGCAGAATCGCTTCGTCGAAGAGGGACGGCCGTTTACGTCGATCGACGTCGACAGCGAGCGGCAAGTGTGTCTCATCAACGGCGACGCGATCAAGGAACTCGATCTGCCGGCGAATCCTGTTGGTGAAGCGATCTTGATCGGCGGTCGACGATTTCTTGTGGTTGGCATCGTCGAGACCACGCAAGCGCGCTTCTTTGGCATGAATACGTCGAGCGCGGAGATTTTCATTCCGTTCTCAGTCGCCGAGAAGATGCAAGATCGCAACTTCTTCATGCGCATCGAAGGCATGTTCACAAGCCCCGAGCTTGCCGAGCAAGGCGAAGATGAAGTGCGGTTTGTTTTGCGGCGCATGCGCGGGCTTGCACCAAGTGATCCGCAGACGTTTCAAGTCGCGGCGATCGACAAATTCATCGAGCAATTCAAGGCGCTTGCAACGGGTATCACGGCCATTGCGGGCGGCATCGTGGGCATTTCTCTGCTCGTTGGCGGCATCGGCATCATGAACATCATGCTCGTTTCGGTGAGCGAGCGAACGCGTGAAATCGGCCTGCGCAAGGCGGTCGGCGCCACGCCGATGGCGATCTTGTTGCAGTTCTTGCTTGAAGCGGTCACCCTTTGCTTGGTCGGCGGATTCATCGGAATAGCGATCGGACGTCTCGCGGCGTTTGGTTTGACGCAGATTCCTGGCGCACAACTGGAGCAAGCGGATGTTCCTTTCTGGGCGGTCGTCCTGAGTTTCGCGTTTAGCGCCGTGACGGGCATCGTGTTCGGTATGTTCCCTGCGATTAAGGCCGCGCGGCTTGATCCGATTGAGGCGTTGAGGCACGAATGACCATACGGTGCGCGACCACTTTCCTTTCTCGAACGCTCGTGGCAACGTCGATTGTTTCGCTGCCGCTGGTGGCCGTTGGCTGTCGCACGGGAGTCTTCGACAACGAAGATCCACGATGGCGTGTGCCGGAGGCAGAGTTGCGGCGTATCGAAGCGACCGATCCAACGGCGCAGTCAATCGAGCCGCCTGTCACGCTCGAAGATGCTGCGAAAGAGGCGCTCGCGTCGATTGCGGTTCCCGCGGCACCAACCGACGGCGTTGGACTTTCGCTCGCCGATGTGCGCGCGGCGGTTCTGGCGAACAACCTCGATTTGAAGACGATTCTCGTCGACCCAGCGATTGCGCGCGCGAATCTCTCGGCGGAAGAAGCGAAGTTCGAGGGAGTCTTCTTCGCAGAGTACGACCGCAGCAACAACAACGTCTTCGCGGATCTTGCAACCGGTGAAACACCCGATGCCGACTCGTTTGATGCGGGCTTCCGTTTGCCGCTCGCGACGGGCGGTGACATCACGATCTCCTCGCCACTGACGCGCGGCGCGACGGGACTCACTTTCGGCGGATCGAACGACGATTGGCTCGCTGCCGTCAGCGTTTCGATGAGTCAGCCGCTGCTGCGCGGCGCCGGAATTGACGCGAACACACATTCGATTCGCGTTTCGGCGTGGCAGGGGCAGATCACGGATACGCGCACGAAACTCGAGGCGATTCGCGTCGTGGCAAACGCCGACAAGGCGTACTGGAATCTCTACTCGGCGTATCGCGAACTCAGCGTGCGACGCGCACAATACGACGTGGCCGTTGAGCAACTTGAGCGCGCGAAACGACGTGTGGCGCAGGGCGATGCGGCGGAGATCGAAGTCGTGCGTGCGGAGAGTGGCATCGGCCGAACGCTCGAACAGATCATCGTGGCCGATTCGAACTTGCGCATTCGACAGCGCGCGTTGAAGCGGCTGATGAATCGCGCGGACTTGCCGGTTTCAGCGGACACGCCAGTGCGGCCAGCGAGTGATCCAAATCCTGTTGGACTCAAACTCGATGGCAACGAGCTCGCCGACAAGGCTGTCGCAAACCGGATGGAAATGCTCGAACTCGAGTTGCAACTCGCGATCGATCAGAGCGAGATCAGTTTCCGTCGCAACGCGGCGCTTCCGCTGTTTGTCCTCGACTACGGCTACAACCTGCAGGGCACGGGTCCTGAACCGAACGAGGCATACGGAAATCTCGGAAACGACGACAGTTTCGCCGTCGGCTTGCGCGCGGAGATTCCGCTTGGAAATGAAGCGGCGGAATCGAGGGTGAATGCGGCGATTTTGCAGCGCGTGCAGCGCTTGGGTACGCGAGAAGCCCGTCGTCAAGCGATTCGTACTGAGGTGTACGACGCACTCGACAACTTGGCGCAGAGTTGGCAGCGCATTCTCGCGGCGCGTCTCGAGACGATTCTCGCCGCACGCACACTCGCCGCGGAAGAACGGCAGTTTGACGTTGGACTCCGCACAAGTACGGATGTCCTTGATGCGAACGCGAGTCTTGCGGATGCGCAGAGCCGCGAAGTGGCGGCGCTTGCGAGTTACCAAGTGGCGCTTGTGGATATCGCGTTTGCGACGGGCACGTCGCTTGGTGCTGCGCGTATTCGTTGGGAGCCCTTCTCAAAGGAAGAGTTGCCAGCGCTTGAGAACTTGCCTGGTGCGGAGGAACCCGACGTCCAAGGCGGGTTCCGCGAAGAGGCGGAGCCGGTTGTTGGGTCGGCGATGCCAGTGAGCGCGCCGACCGCACCGGCGGCGACGAACGCTACGCCCGCCGCGCAGCCGTAAGTGCTTGTGCAGCGATCGCGCGAATCGCGTCGGTCATCGATGGATCGGCTTCGAGCTCAGAAAACGCGCGCGCGAGTGCTTCGCCACGTTGGCTCGTGATGAGTTGCCCATGACGGACCAGAGCTGCGGCAATCGTGGCTGCGTACAGACGCGCTGCAAGACTGCGTTCCGCAGCCGTCGCGCCCGTGGTTCGCAGCATCTTGTAGGCACTCTTCAGTTGTTCAAGCGCTTCGACGGTCGTCGTCGCGGCAACGATCGCTTCGAACGGATCGCGCGCATCGGGAACGATTTCTCGCGTGAGCCAAGTGGCGCCAGCGAGCGCGGGCGAGGCGTCGAGTTCGAACGCCCAGCGCAGTGTGTCGCCGAGTTGCGGCGATGATCCGTTGGCATGGTTCGAGGACCCGCTCATGTTGTCGTCGTGGGCTTTCGACATAGTGATTTCGACATGGTGCTTTCGATATGGTGCTTTCGGTGCAGTTGGTCAACGGTGTACGCTTCGCCGTTCGCCTAGCAACGCAAGCAGTTCGTGCACTTCTTCCGCGACGTCGTTCGGGTCGTCAACAGTTGCGCGGAGTTCATCCATGAGAATCGTGGCGAATCGCCGTTTTGCGACAAGGAGGCGCGCCGCGCAGGTGCCCTTTTCAAGGCCAAATCGCGGTGCGATCTCGTCGTAACCGACGGCGACGCCCTCGGTGGCAGCTTGCAGTACGCGCAGACGGAAGATCTCCCACGAGGCTTCATCGCCTGCAGCAAGGAGGTCGCGTTGCAAACGTTCTGCCGCGGCGCGAATCAGTGTTGCCACGAATCGCGCGTTGAATGCGCGTTCGGGCGAATGCGCGCTGTGCTCCGCTGGTTCAAGGCCATGTTCCGACATTGCATCGATGGCGGCGATGCCGCCCTTCGGCATGCGTGTCCCCGCGGTTTTGCGGCGGTACATGTCGGCGAGGTAGTTCCGAACGGCACCAAGCAGCAGGGTTCGGAATCGGCCGCGTTCGGCATTCGCCTTCTCAAGCAGATTGCGCGAGAGGAAGACGTCGCAGAGGAAGCCCTGCGTGAGGTCGGTCGCTTCTTCGTGTGAGCGACCAGATGCACGGATGAAGGCGTAGATCGCGGGCCACGAGCGGCGTGTGATCGCGTCGAGACTTGCCTTCGACGATGCCGAATCGCTTGCGGCATCGCGGATGAGATCCCAGTTGGTCTGGGTGAGAGAGGGGTTCGCGCGTGGACCCATGTGGGACAAGGTACGCACGAGTGGCGGATCGGTGAGGGCGCGGTGGTGGAAAATGCGGAAGGTTGAGATAGCGGCGGCGGCTCACTCTGGCGAGCTTCGCGCGAAAGCGAGCGAAAGCGAAGCGAGTCGCGAGCGCTCAAACCTTTCGCGTTTGCCGCGGCGGCGGCTCCCTCCGGCGCGATCCACGCCAAAGCGAGCAAAGGCGGCGCACTCGGAGCGAGCACGCTCGCTCCGACGCGCCGCCAGTTGCGAGCGCTCAATCTCGCGAGCGCTCAAACTTGCCATGCAACGACAGAGGGCCTCGGCAAGCCGAGACCCTCTGAGGCCCTCTGTCGTTGCATGGAGCCGGGGGGATTCGCACCCCCGTCCCGATACGTCCTGCCCATCGCGTCTACAAGTGTGTTCGTGCTTTCAATCTCACCAAGGTCATCCGCGCACGACGAGCGCCAAACCTCGGCCAGCCTGACTGTGTTCTCGTTCCTCTGCGGCCAGGCGGCGCTTTGGAACCAACCCGGTTTTTAGCGCGGGCAAACCCTACCGGGTGTCGGGTCTACTCCGCGTCACCGCGCATTAGGCGGCGAGAGCGTACTGCGTGTTGGCAGTTGTTGTTTTGCATCCTTTTTACGTGGCCTGGATGCTCCACGACTCGCAACGATGGACCGGTTGCGTCCGGTCGAATCTGGTCGGCCCCGGTTGTGAAAGACAAGCGCGAGTATACGCGCGCTCAACGCGCGATCAAGTCGTTCAGTCAAACTATTGTCGTGGACTTTGCGCGCATGTGATTCGCCGCGTTGTACGCAGCGACCTTGTAACACTCAGCGAGCGTCGGATAGTTGAACACCGTCTCGAGGAAGTAATCGAGTCCGCCGCCGAGTGTCAGCACCGCTTGTCCGATGTGCACGAGTTCTGTCGCTTGCGTTCCGATGCAATGGACGCCGAGCAACTTGCGGTTTTCACGATGGAAGATCATCTTGAAGAGGCCGCTGTCATCACCGAGGATTTGACCTCGCGCGATCTCCGCATAACGCGCGACGCCCACTTCGTACGGCACCTTGTTCTTCGTGAGTTCTTCTTCCGTCGCGCCGACCATCGAAATCTCAGGAATCGCGTAGATGCCGTAGGGGAATCCTGCGGGCGCGGGCTTCGCTTCAAGGCCAAACATCGCGCAGACCGCGAGGCGACCTTGTTCCGAACTTGTTGACGCGAGCGCTGGGAAACCGATGACGTCACCGGCCGCAGAGATGTGCGGTACGTCGGTGCGATATTGCGCATCGACCTTGAGGCGTCCGCGGTCATCCGTCTTGAGCCCTGCCTTTTCGATGTCGAGCGATCCTGTGTTTCCAACGCGGCCAATCGAGTAAAGCACCGCGTCGACTTCGATGGTCTTTCCGCTCTCGAGTTCGATCGTCGCCATCTCGGCTTCATCGGGGCAATGCAGGCACTTCACAGCTTCGCCAAGACGGACCGTGACACGTCGTGCGCGCATCTGATGAATGAGTTCGTCGACCACTTCCGCATCGCAGAACTCGAGCGGGCGCGCGTGACGATCAATCAGCGTGACCTCGACGCCGAGTTC
>JBEIJG010000176.1:0-6548 GCA_040380385.1 Phycisphaeraceae bacterium
GCATTCATGAAGTTGCTGTCGATCAACGGTCGCTGCGCATGGTTGCACAGCACGACTCTGGGCAATCTGTGCTCTGGCGCGGTGACCGATTCGTACAGCCAGAACTCAGCGGGCCAATTCGTATCTTTGCGCGGGACGGCCTCGATGCTGCCTTTCAAGCGCCGCAGACGACTTTGCGCGGTCACCTTGATGTCGCGAGGGCAATCGATATCGCACCGAGCGGGGAATGGCTTGTGAGTGGCGGCGAAGATGGCACCGTGCGCGTGTGGAACATTGCGCGTGGAGAGTGCTTCTTGCCGCTCAGTGGCCCAGGCGGAAAGATGCAGTTCGTGCAGTGGGCCCCAGACGGGCAGTCTATTCTGGCGGTCGATCAATTCGGACGAGTGCGCTACTTCGACAGTGTGGCTCGCAAAGAGCGACTTCGTGAAGATCGCCAACGCGACGCCTCTGCGCCGTCATGAGATTGGCGCGGCCGCCCTTCGCCTCAAAGTTGCTCCGCAACCCGTCACCGAAACCTACAACGTGATCTCGTACCCGCGCCCCGCATACGGCCAGTAGCCGCCACGCATATTGAGTGCGTGATATCCGTGTCGTGCGAGGAACGCCGCAGCACGTGCGCTGCGATTGCCGCTGCGGCAGTAACAAACGACGGGCTTGTCGCGCGGAACTTCCGAAGTGCGCGAGCGAAGATGCGTAAACGGCACATGCATCGCGCGCGGCAAATGTCCCGCGCCAAACTCGGCACACGTGCGGACATCGATCACCGTCACGGCGTTGCGCGACACGAGTTCATGGACGTGCACCGGCGAAATGTCGTCGACGCCGCTTGTCGCAAACGAGCCGGTGGCGAGGCGTGAGACGTTCGTTGGTTCGATGAACCCTTCGATCGCCGCGGGCGCGATACCGACGCGAAGGAGAACGCGCGCAATTTCCGCAACATTTTGCGCCGGCGCGATGAGGACAACTTGATCGTCATCGTCGAGATAGTTGGCGACCGTTGGTCCGAACGAACGCTCAAACGGCGCGCTGATCGAGTAGGGCAAACGCGCGTCGAGATAGTCGTTCCACGCGCGTGTGTCGATCACGGTGAAGCGCGGATCTTGGCAACAGTTCGCAAACTCGTCGGAGGTGAGTTCGCGCACGGCAGGCGGCGCTGAAAGCGCGCGGCCGCCGTGTTCGTTGAGTCGTTTGACGCGCGCAAAGTAGGGTGGCGGCGCGGTTGTGCCATCCATCACCGCGCCGTCGAAGTCGCCGTTTGCCGCGTGTGCGCGCATGGCGCGATTGATGACGCGCTCGATACCGATCGTCGTTGCGGGCAGATTGCAAATTTGCGTGCCGCACGCGCTCCCCGCACCGTGACCCGGAAGCACCTGGGTTTCTGCGGGGAGATCGTCAAGACCTGCGATCGAAGCGCGCATCGAGTCAATCGCTTCGCGGAGCGAAAGGCCGTCGGTCGCAAACGCGCCGAGATCGGGTCGCCCCACATCGCCTGCAAAGAGAAAGTCGCCTGAGAAGAGCAGGTGCGAGCGCCCGTGCGGCGCGGCAAGCTCGAACGAAAGGCTTTCGCGCGTATGACCTGGCGTGTGACGCGCTGTGAACGCAAGCTTGCCGACGGCGAACTGGCTGCCGGCCTGCAAGCGGGTGACGTACGCGTTTGGCGCGAGGGTTGCAGTCGCAAGCCACGCTGGCGCGGGGCCTTCGGCGGAGAGATACGCCACAACCGGGTAATGCGTCACGAAGCCTTCCATGCCGCTGACGAAATCCGCATGCACGTGCGTCTCAGCGACAGCAACGATGCGGTGGCCCGATTCCGCGGCAAGCGCGACGTAGCGATCGATATCACACGCAGGATCAATGATGATCGCCTCGTGGGTTTCGTCGCAGCCGACGATGTACGAAGCCTGCGCGAGCGATGAATCGAAGACACGCCGAAGAAGCATGCGCGAAGTCTACCGTTCGCGGGGATGGAGTTCACGGGGATGGAGTTCACTGGGATGGAGTTCACGGGGATGGAGTTCACGGGGATGGAGTTCGCGCGATTGACTTCGCGGGATTGACGTCGCGGGCCGCGATTTTCAGGGCGAGTACATTCCCCGCGTGTCCACCGAAAGCCCGCTCAAACAGAATCGCTCCGCTGCCGCCGCGCTGAAACGTGCGGAGTCGGTCTTCGCGAACGAAACCGGCCCTGTCGACGATCGCTTTCTTGCGTCGCTGGCGCGGCTCCTCCACGAGGCGGGCACGCCTTCGCATCGCATCGAATCCATCGTGAGCGGCTGCGCCGAGCGCTTAGGGATCAAAGCGTCGATTTTCTCGCTGCCAACGTGGATTTCGATCAGTGTTGAAGATGGCGATCGGCAACGAACGTCGAACTTTCGCGTCGATCCCGGTTCGCCCAAAATGGCGTTGCTTGAAGAGACCTACCGCGTTGCCGATCGTGTGGCAGCGGGGGAACTCGACGCGCCGCGCGGCCTCGCGGCGCTCCGCACGGGCTACGAGCGCCTGTGGCGTCCTCCGTCGATTGCGATGACCGTGGGCTACGCGCTCTTTAGCGCGGCGGCGGCGCGGCTTCTCGGCGGCACGGTCGATGACATGATCGTGGCGCTCCCCGTCGGATTCTGTGTGGGTCTTTCGTTGCGACTCTCAGCAGGCCGACGTGAACGCGAACTTCTCTCTGAGTTCGGTGGCGCGTTCTTCGCCACACTCTTCGCCGCGCTCGGGGTGCTCATCGCGGCGAAAGCAAGCATCGAAGCGAACATCGCAGTCGTCGCGCTCGCGGGAATCGTCACGTTGCTTCCGGGTCTTGCGCTGACCACGGCGATGAGTGAACTGTCCGCGCGCAATCTCGCCTCCGGCAGCGCACGGTTGATGGGCGCCGTGACGTCGCTCGTGGTCATTGCAATGGGCGTTGCGGTTGGCGAAGCGACGGTGCAGTTCCTCGGGCTCGGCGCGCTGAGTGAACAGCAGATGCCCGTCGCGGGTGCGCTCAGTTTCGATATCGCAACGGCGGTCGCACTCGTCCTCGGTGCACTTGGAATCGCGATCGCGTTTCATGCGCGGCCCGCGCGATTCTGGCTCGTGCTCTCGTCGTGTGTTCTCGGCTACGTCGCAGCACGCGTGGCGCGAACAACGTTCGACGGTGCACTCGCGCCGGTCGCCGCGGCTGCGTTCATCGGCATCGCTGGCAACGTGTACTCATGGCTGCGACGACGTCCCACGGGCACGGTCGTCCTCCCTGCAATCGCGTTGCTGCTTCCAGGAAGCATCGGTTTCCGCGGCATGCGGAACCTCATCTCGCGCGACACCAGTGACACACTCGCGGGGCTCGACACCTTCACGCACGCGTTGGTGATCGCAGCGTCGATTGCCGCAGGTCTGCTGATCGCGAATGCGCTCGTTCCGCGGCGCATCCACGCGTAAGTCACAGCGCTGGCATCGCTCGCGGCGCGCGGTGTCGCTTTCAAACCGGATGACGCTCGCAGCAGGACGGGCCCTGATACGAGCTGTATCACGAGCCGTACCGCGAGGCTACTGGCACGGGCCCCACGAGCCGAGCAATACCGCGAGGTCGCTGCCGCCGATCGTGCCGTCACAGTCGAGGTCGACCGATGGATCGGTTGAACCCCACGCCGAAAGCAACGTCGCGAGGTCGGCCGCGTCGATCGTGCCATCGTTGTTCGCGATGTCCGCGCGGCACGGACTGCCGGGTACGCTCGTCGGGTCGGCGGGATCGCTGCATCCCGTGCGTTCGTCGCCATCGCGGACACCGTCGCCATCGCGATCGAGTGCACGCAGGCCAGTCCCGTTCGAAACAAGCGTGTAGGTGACGACCGTACTGCCCGAGGCGAGCGCATCGAGGGCTGCGAGTGTGGTGGTCTGGCCGTTGACGTCGGTCTGGAACGAGCCAGACTGCCAGAGATATCCGCGTTCGACACCGCCGACGACCGCCTTCGCGATCAGCTGCGCGCTGCCTGCGTTGGCGATGTTCACGAGCTGGTTGCGCCGCGCGCTACCGTTCGGGGTCGGGCCGCCCATCGTCGCCTGCGCGCCGACCGACGCGTGCGTCCCGGTATCCCAAGAGAGCATGAAGGCCGTGACGTCGCGACGCTGCTGGTCGCCCGTTGCGCCCGAAGCGAAGTTGAAGACGGTGAGTTTGAAGAAGTCGAACAGTGTCGGCGTGGCGCCGTCATGCGTGAAGCCGAAGCCTCGCGTGTTCGTTGCGCTGGTGAGCGACTCGAAACCCGTCTTCTCGAGCATGTTTCTGAGGTGCGGCACCTTCATCATCTGTGGTTCCTGCAGCAGGTTTCCGCTGATGATCTGCGAGCTGCCGCCCGTCGGGACCGTGTGGCACGTGACGCACTGGACGAAGTCGAGGTTGCCGGTATTGAAGAGCGTCTGGCCGGTCACGGGGTTGCCGCCAGCAAGACTTGTTTTGAGCGAGCCGTCGAGGTTCCGATTTGGATTCGGCGGGAACGAGATCGAGTTCAGGTAGTTCTCGAGGCGCGTCATCTCGGTCGCGCTGAAGTCGCCGTCGCCGCCGAGCAATGCCGACGCCGTGTGCGCGAACTGCTGGAAGTCGTTGCGATCGCCACGCCAGTGGAAAGGCTCGGTGCCCGCGAGACCAACGAGCGTCTGCGTTGCCATCGGTCCCTTCATCGGGTGCCAGTTGCCGCAGGCGCCGCCTTGTCCAGGAAGGCCAAGGTTGCACGACTCGTTGAAGACCTTCATCGCGCCCGACGGATCGCCGAGATCCCATGAGAGCTGGTCCATGCGCGCGTCGGTGTGGCACGAACCGCAGGAGGCCTGGCCGAGGCCCGACGCGAGCTGCGTGTCGTAGAGGAAGGGGCGTCCGTTGCGAACGACGTTCGGGGTCGGGTCGAAGAAACCGACTTGCGCGAGTTCGCTGAGCGACGACTCCTCGACCACCGAGATCGAGCCGTCGAAGCGATTGAGCGTGTAGAGGCGCGCGGCCGCCGGATCGAGCACGATGCCGGTGGGGCCTTCGCCGACGCTGCCGAGGCCGAGACGTGCGTAGTTCGAGAGGTTGAAGGCGACGATGTTGCCGCTGCCGAGGCCAGTGGCGTACGCCTTTGTGCCATCGGCGGACACCGCTACACCGCGCGGCTCACCGATGGCGAGCATGCGCTGAAGCATCGGGATCGAGCGAACCGTGTAGTTGAGGTGCGGGTTGAGATCGCCGCGCGACGAGGCGGTCGCGCCGCCCGCTGGAAGCACGGCCGCCTCTGAACGAACGAAGATGCTCTTGAGGTTCGGTTCGAAGCGGATCTCGTTCTTCGACTCCGTGCCGACCGCGACCACGCGGCCATCGGGCGCGACGGCGAGCGCCGCTGGGGTGGTCATGAAGCCCTTCGCGTACGAGGTCGAGAGCGAATTGGCGTTCACGACGGCGACGTCGTTCCCCGTGAGATTCCAGGTGACGGCGCTCGTCCACGCTTGGTTGTTCACGTCGCGGAAAACGCCAGCTGCGTCCTTGCGGACGATGAGCCCCGCACGCGGCGACGTGGGCAGCCCCGATGTAAGCGGCGGCGAGAAGGAGTTGCCTGAGTTCGGCGGAGGATTCGGATCGCCCGCGTACGGGTTCATCGACGCGGTGCTGACGCGTGTCTCGGGAATGACTGTCGAGTCGTTGCCGCACTCAAAGATCGCGGCGTAGACGCGCGTTCCATCCGTCGCGAGCGCGCGCGGATCCTCACCAACGATTGGAATCTGCGTGGGCGCCGCAAGGAGGTTCGCGGGGTCGTAGACCTCGAGGCGGTTCACCTGCGAGCAGCTGACGAATGCGCGACCAAGTTTGCCCGCGAACACAACGTCGCACGGTTCGTCACCGGTGAGTATCGTCGACTTGACCGACATCGTTGTGAGGTCGACCACGCTGACCGAGTCGGAAACGTGGTTCACGACCCACGCTTCATTCGCAGTGCGCGCGCGTACTGAGACCGGCTCGACGCCGACCGCGATCGAGCCTGCGGCGCGAAGGTAGGGCGCGGTCGCGAGGATGTCGAAGACCTCGAGGCGTCCGTCCGCGGTATTGACCGCGAGGAGGCGCATGCCATCGGGAGTCCGCTCGAGCGGATGAACGTGTGGACTCTCGAAGTGGACGAAGTTCTGCGCCGTCACAGGCAGCGCGATGCAGGCGACGGTGCTGAACGCAAGAAGCGAGAGTTTCATAGCAGTTGCCCTGTTCGGTCGGTTGGTGGTGTCCATGGCGACTTCGTGCGGGTGCGCCGCAGAGCCAAACTACGGCAAGATGTCCTCTTGAAAAGGTGAAACTCCACGACGGGTAGAAATTCTCGAGGGAAGCCCTCGCGTTGGAGGCCTCTCGCAGCGCTCAGTTTTTGAATCGCTGTGAAATCAGATCCTTCAGTGGCATGTGCCCCGCATCGCAAGCAGCATGGCGAGGTCAGAGGCGCAGATCAGGCCATCATGGTCAAAGAGCTCAGCATGTGAGGTCTTCGTCAAAAGTGCCACGTCACAGGGTTCATCATCCCTGCGAAGCGGCGCCTCCGCCGTGAGTGATGTGAGATCCATCA
>JBEIJG010000177.1:0-6529 GCA_040380385.1 Phycisphaeraceae bacterium
GCTGCGACGATCACCGCGAGTACGAACGGGGTCCGGGAGGATGGCACGCATCGAGTCTAACCCATGACGGAAAGGTGCCAACGCCCAGGACCACCTTCTTCGAAGATTGGGTGAGGTCGCATGTGCAGATGGGGTTCGACACGGCGTTGATGCACCTGCGCCGTTGAAGGTCGAGGGTGGGCGTTCGAGGAATGCCTTCGAGGAATGAGTTCGAGGAATGAGTTTGAGGGATGAGTTTGAGGGATGAGTTTGAGGGATGAGTTTGAGGGATGAGTTCGGCCGATGATTTCGAGCGTTGGTTTCGATCGAGGCGCTTGACCGACACGCTCACCCCGACGGAAAGGAGTCCGACGCGTATGAAGGACTCGGATCGGAGTGCCTGCTTGTTATCAGGCGTACTCGCGACAGCGCTTCTCTCGCGAACTGGGCTCGAAGCACCCAAATCGACGAATTCGGGCGACTTGCGCGCAGAGAAGCGAACAACCTGTCTCTTCCCTCGTGGTGGCTAAGGCCACTCGGCTCGGCTCGAGTGACACGCTCGGGCGGACGGCCGGAAAAGGGATCTGGGCATAAGCCCCCAGACTGGTGAGCGCGGAGGCGGAACCGCTGCGTGAAGCCAGTTGACGAAAAAGAGCGTGTCCGAGCGACTCGGCTCTGCGCGTGTGAGACTTGCCTTTCGGCAGGACTCGCAGACGCAGGGCCGAGTTCCGTTTTGGGGTGGGCAAGTGCGGCGGGCACAACTCGCGCTTCAAACGAACTTCGACCCCACCGCGGCCGAGAGTTCCTCGACGACCTCGACAACTTCCCCTCGGTCGACGAAGAGTAACTTCGCTTTCGCAGACCCCTTGGAGAGCGACCAGAGATCCTCGACCGCGGCGCAGTAGGAGAGCATTTGCGCGCGATAGCCAATGAGTTTCTCGCGAAGCAACTCGTCGGTCGCCCCAACAGCCCCCGTCTTGTAGTCGAGAATCGTCGCGCGCACGACACAACCAGTTGTATCGCGATGGAGAACAAGACGGTCGATACGCCCTGCGATGACCGCTCCGCCTGATCCAGCTTCCGAGCCCTCGAGCAGAAATGGAAACTCGTTGCGGACCTCATCCGTCGGCGCGACACGCAACGACTCAGCGATCGAACCATCGTGGCCAACACCTTGCACGAATTGAAGAAGCAACTGCGTGGCTGCTTGTTGCATCGAGAGCGGCACGGGCGCACCCTTTTCGATGGACGCACGTTCTGCGGCGCGTGCCACCAACTCATCGACACGTGCCGAGTCAGGTGCTGACGCTCCGACCAGATCTTCGATCGATCGAATCTCTCGGAAACATTCGTGGATGAGTACGCCTCGCAGAGGAATGTCTTCGTTGGAGAATGGGTCGTCGGACCAAAGTCCCGAGACTTCATGCGACGACGGAGGGCGCGCTCGACTCTGTGTTTGCTCCACGATTTCAACGAGCGGCAACGGCGGCATCATCGACTCAACGCGTGATCCTTCGATCGGTCCAACGACCTCGGAGGTCGCACGCACATCCTTGGTGGTAGGCTTTAGGACGCCCGCGTATTCGACCGACCAAAATGGCCCATCTTGGTCGTGCGCCGCCTGCGCACGTGCCGTACCGAAAGATGCGGCGTTCGAGAGCGCGTCTGGAGCATCCACTGCGCGTGCAAGCGCCACAGCGATCAATTTCGCAGCGGTGGGCAACTTCCCGCCCGGATCATTCGACACCACGAGATGGAGGCCGCGGCGGGCCCGCGTCACAGCGACGTAGAAAAGTGAGAGATCGTCAAGCAGGCGTCGACGCCGTTCATCGCGCTCGAGCACGGCAACTTCAGGGACCCACTTGCGAAGCTCCTCACTCCCAAGCGGCCCGACAAGTTGTGGCGGACGCGTCGGGTCAGTTGCAACCGAAGCCCAATCCGTTGGAGTCGCGCCCCAAGAGTCATCGAGTGATGCCAGAACAACCTCATCAAACTCGAGGCCCTTCGATGCGTGGACCGTCATCACGCGAATGCGATCGGCTGAACTCGCGTCGGCCTCGTCATCAGCGATTGCATCGAGGAATCCTGCGAGCCGCGCCGGCGGTTCCGCTGCGAGATCCTCCGCAATCGCAACCATGCGCTCGAGTCGCCCACGATCACGGGCGGAGAGCCCCCCGTCGACTCCATCGCACACGCTCAAGCGATCGATGAACTCGCGAAGGATGTTCGCGAGCCCTTCGTCCGCGATACGTCGGCGCATCTCGATCGCGAAACGCGTCGCTTCTGCACGGGCGACGTTCGTGCGATCCATCTCCTCGACACAAAGCGAAACGTCTTCAAGCGGCTGAAGCCCCGTGATTTTTGCGAGTGGACCTCGCGAAACTAGGAAGTGAGCGATGCGATCGGCGGGCTGATCGATGAGCCGAAGGACCTGAATGACGCCTACCACGGCAGGAGAATCGAGCAGCGTAGCCCGACCCTCATCACTCGCTGGAACGCGCTGGGCGCGGAGCGCTTCGACGACGTCGTTCGCGACGCGGTTCGTACGAACAAGGATCCCAATCGTGCGTTCAGGATGCGCGCGATGCAGAGACGCCGCAACCTTCGCCGCGCGCTCCGCCGCAGTGACCGCGGGTGATGCGGGCGTCGCAGGCAACCCAGGCGCGGATGCTTCGCTCGAGCAAGCCGTCGAGGCCGCTGAACTCTCTGATTTCGAGCGCTCGCTCGCCTTTGAAGGCTTCCCATCGCCTGGTTCGTCTGGCTCACCGTAGGCGTATGCGTGGATATGCCCCTCGAGCGACAGATCCGCCGACTCGTGCCGCTCGAATCGCCACTCCGCGAGAGCGCGCGTGAAAGCACTACCCACGACCTCTTGAGGTAATCCTTCTCGTGTGATGAAGTCACCGATCGAGAGAAGCGGTTGCCTGTGCGACTCATCGTCAACGAGCGGCAGCACATCAATGGCGAGATTCGCGAACACGCGATTCACGAAGTCCATGAGGAGCTTCGATGAGCGATAGCTCTTGCGGAGCGGCGCATCGGCATCGAGCGCCGATTCGTATCTCCGCTCCATCTCGGCGATCAGACCCGGTGTGCCGCCTCGCCATCCGTAGATCGACTGCTTGGGATCGCCGACGACGAGGAAGCGGCCACGCCCCTTCAAAGAGGATGTCTTTGCACTCGCCCCTGACACTCGACTGTCGCTCGAATCAACGCCGAGAACATCTTCGATCAAAGGCCGAAGCGCGGCGAACTGTTCGGCACTCGTGTCCTGCGCTTCATCGATCGCGAGGTCCACGATTTCAGAGCCGATGGCGCGCCGCAGCGCGTCGGGATCAGCAACGCGAGAGCCAGCTCGTTGCGCTGCGCGTGCGACACCGAGGCCTACGTCTCCGAAGGTAAAGAGCCCGCGTTCTGATTGAAGTTCAGCGAGCGCCTGATCTGCGAGCGGCATGACCGTACGTGCACCTTGCATACGGTCTCGAATCTGCGCGATCAGCCCCGCACGAAGATGCGGTTTGATCACGGCAAACGCGTCAACCCACTGCGTCGGAGGAACACAGCTATCAAAGGGCTCGTTTCGATCAAGCCGTTCGAGAATCCCCTGTTCTGCAAGCTTTCGGAAATCCTTCGCCTCAAGACACTCGAGCACAACACGATGCGCGTTTGCCCATTTCACGCGAGGCTTTGGCGCCTTTTTATCCTCAGTTCGCGGAATCTCGAGGTTTCGCCATTGGTCGCACGCGCGTCGATAGTTCGCATCCGCGTCCGTCCCAACAACATCGTTGCCTTGCGGAATCCTCGTGATCCATCCCCACGCTCGGTCGACACCCGCCTCACCGTCGATGGCGGAGGCACGATAGTGATCAAGCACGCTGACCGAACGACCTCCGATGAGCGATGCGATCGAGTCGACAACCGATGTTTTCGGCGCGCCCGACTCAAGCAATGCGATCAAATGCGCGGCCCTCGGATCGGCGAGCACGCGCGCTGCGGCCTCTGATCGCAGAGTCTCAATCTCGCGATCCTCGCCCATCGTCCAGTCTGGCGGTAGTCCGACTTCCTCTGGCATGGCACTCGCGATGCGATGGAAGTAACCATCAATGGTGCCGACCTGCATGCGATGAAGATCGCAACAAAGTGCTTCGAGAACTGCGAGGTAGTCTTCAGCGCTCGCGACTCCCACGACAGCTTCAAATGTCTTTCGCGCCTTCGCGCCCGCTTCAGATGTCTCTGCACCTTGGGCCGCGTGGGTCAGAATGCGTGCGAGAATTTCGCCTGCGGCCTTTCGTGTGAAGGTGACCGCGAGAATCGCTGATGGCCGCGGAGTACGACCCGCACGAAGTTCGTCGAAACACCACGCAAGCACGCGATTTGCAAGCGTCCACGTCTTTCCGGATCCGGCATTTGCGACAAGGATCGAGCGTTTTGGAGGTTGCGCAGCGGAAGCAGTTGATGATTCAGAAGTCATGCCTCACCTCCGCCAGACGAGGCATTGCTCGTCTCTCCCCCACCGGCTGCGCTGTCACCAACACCAGCGAGTGACTCCAGTCCCTGTGCTTTCAGCGCCTGTGCCCTGAGTCCCAATCCCCAAACTGCCGCCAACGGATCATCGGGCGGGAACGGAGTGCGCTTGGCCGGAGCAAACTCTCCGCGCAAGACACCGTCCACCACACGCCTTGCTTCGTCAAACGCAGCATCAAACTCGCTCGACGCGCACTCAAGCATTCGGAAACCACTCCGCTCAGCGCTTGCCGCGAGATTGATGTAACCAAGACCGTTCGACTGCACTTGAATCGGCTGCGATGTCTCCACTTTCCCCTCGGCGAGGAGGTAGCAGTACAACGGCAACTGCAGATCCTTCCATGTGCGCGAGCCAATTTTCCGACCCTTGAGGTGAGTCGCAGCGGGTGCCGAACCCACGGAACCCGTCTTGTAGTCAAGCGCACGCCACGCGCCCGTTTCGATGTGCTGATCGACGCGGTCGATGCGCCCAACAAGACGCAACGCGCGCGCGGGGCCGCTCGTGCTCGCTCCAGCCGCCGCGAGCAGCGGGCCCGTCGTTTCGTCGAATGAGAGTTCAACGAAACGCACGTGCCAACCCTGCTCGGCTTCCTTGGCTTGCAGCACTGCAAACCTTCGGAGCCGCGCGCGCAGGATCTCAAGTTGGACACGTACCGCCGCCGCTGGTTGCGCAGGAAGAAGTTGAGCGACCGCTGTGTCGAGGTGCGCCAGTACCGAGCGTTCAATCGTGGCTCGATCGGTTGTCGGCCGAGATTGCGTCGCCTCTTCCTCACCCCAACTCTCTACCGCCTTATGCAGAAGATTTCCGAAACCGCGCGCGTCAAGTTCTACAGCACTCTCACCCAACGATTCGAGGCGAAGTCTTGGATCACGCTGCAGTTGGAAGAGATAAGGACACTTGAGATAGGTTGCAAAAGCCGTCACCGAAATCGACTCGAAGACGCTCCCCTCAACTTTCGGCCGCACCGGAAACTCGACTGAGCGCTGCAACACTTCCACGGCTGGCTTGCGCTCTCGCTCCGCTGGAAAGAGCCGAGCAACGCGGGCTGGAAGTGCCGCGCGCTCCACGCGAAGAAGAAATCGCGAAGGGCGAAGCGGGTCTCCAGACGCAGACCGCCGAGCGGCGACAAACTGGACACTCGCAGGCAGTCCAATGGCCCGACGCGCGATCGCGCGACGCAAGATGCCATCGAGAATCCAAGCATCGCGCGCGGCTCGCCGTTCGCTCGAGAGAAGCCGTAGTTTTCGACGAATTGCGTCGGGAATCAAAGCATCGGCGACCTCGCCCTCGGGAACGGCGCCGTCAGAGAATCCAGCGAGCACAAGATGCGGCTCGTCTGCCACGCCTGCATCAAGCCAGCGCACGATCGAGACACCGAACTCTCGACCCTCACCGCGAATCTCCGTTCGATCCACAGCTGCGCGGATCAAACGAACGACTTCGGCACAATCGATGGCAGTCGCAAACGCCGCAGGTACGTCTGCCAATTCTCCGAACACGCGGTCGAGCGCCGCGATCGAGCGCGCGCGCTCGTTTGCAAACGCGCTGCTTGCATTTTCACCGACGACCGTTTGAAGATACGAACGAATCACCGAAGCCCATGCGGCGATGGGTCGTGCTGTGAAGAGCGGCGCGACTTGCGCCTCCACCTTGTCGCGGATCGCGCGGAACCCCGCCGCTCCGCGGGCGCCGGAGACCTTGTCGCGCCATGATTCGGCAAGTGTTTCCACGCGATAGCGGGCAACGCTGTACTCATCACCTTCGCTCGCAAGCGCACGGCTCACATCGGGGTGACGGATGTACGCCGAAAACGCCTCGAGGCTCTCGTCTCCCAGAAGCGCCTCGAGACGCGCAAGCAGTGTGCCCAACCGCGTCGCAGAGAAGACACGCGACTCAACACGCGCAGCGTTGCTCCCGGCCTCGCCAAGCGCTGTCTCGATCGCGCGGCGTGTGTCGTCGTCGGCAGCCATGACCGCGATCTCATCGCTGCGACGCGGCGCGGGAATCGCTCGTATCGCTTCGACC
>JBEIJG010000178.1:0-6525 GCA_040380385.1 Phycisphaeraceae bacterium
GTGTCGTACGGCGCTCTCAACACGATCGGGCGCGCGAGCGGCTTCGCGCAGCCGCCGAGCGAAGTACCCGCGACGCTCATGAAGAGCAGTGCGAGCAGCGCTTGGGACGCACGCGCGGTTCGCAGCGCCGCGAAAGCTGCAAGGCGCGCAACGACGACGCGAGCGAGAACGCAGGCGAGAAGAACGGAGGTTTGTGGCCGGTTCATGGTGGGGATATCGGCGGCAAGCCTCGTGCCAACCCAATCAAGTCTCGTGCCAACCCAATCAAGTCTCGTGCCAACGCAATCAAGCGTGATGCAGCGACGACGCTCCCGACTTCACTCAGGCACGTTTGCAAGCGTGTCCCGCTTTAAGAGGTCGGGGGTCGAATCGGTCGCGCTTGCGGTTGCCTCGCCCACGGAAGATTCCGAAGACTGGCTCTTGGAAGCCGCGAGTTTCGCTGCTTCGCTCGCTCGCTTAGCCGCGTTCTTGCTGGCATTTGCCGCGAACTCCACCGATCCCGTGCCGTTTCGTGCGCCATCGACCGCGATCGCCCAGATGTTCTCCGTGCCACCGCGGTTCGAAACGAAGTAGACCTTCCCGTCCGCACCCCACGCGGGCTGCATGTTGCGGAAGCGGCTGTTGGTGAGGCCCACGCGGCCGGTGCCGTCGGCGTTGACGACCCAAATGTCGGATTGCTCAGGCCACTCTCCGTTGCCGTCTGGGTTCACCACCGTCGTGAAGACGATTTTCTCGCCATCCGGCGACCAACCCGGCTGCAAGATCGCCGCGTTCTTCGCGCTCACGATCTCCGTTGGGTTCATGCCTTCGCCCTTCACAATGTCGATCGTCCAAACGCCATAGAGGCGCGAGCCGCGTTGCCGCGCGCGCTGGAAGAGGAGCGTGTCCTTCTGGTCGACCGGGCTCCAGCGCGGCAAAAAGCCTTCGCAGACGAAGGTTCGCACGCCAGGCGCGCTGCTATCGACGATCCAGATTTCCCACGTTCCCGTGCGGCCGTTCTTTCGGCTGAATGCGAGGCGACGCCCGTCGGGCGCCCACGTCGGCTGCACTTCTTCGTCGGCATCGAAGGTGATCTGCGTCGGAGCGCCGCCCGTGATCGGCATCGTGTAGATGTCCCAGTTACCGTTGCGGTTCGAGGAGAACGCGATCTTGGTGCCATCGGGCGCGATCGACGGCATCATGTCGTCGCTCGGATCGGTCGTGAGCTGCGTAACGGTGCGGCCGTCAACCGACTTTCGGTAGATGTCAAAAGTCGGGCGATGCTGCGTCGATGCGAACACCATAAATGAGCCGGAACGGTCGACATCTGGCGCGTAATCGCCGCCTTCTGCCGCGAAACTGACCTGTGAGATGTTGCCGCCACCCTCGGTCAGGCCGTTGTCATTCACGCGGCGAGTGTCGCCGTTGCTGGCCGAGATGAGGCTCGAACGTCGGTTGGTGGCTGTGCCGCCGCGCGGCATCGTGAGTGGCGCGCTGGTCGCTACCGCTCCCCCGCTGGCATTTTCGTCTGAGCCGCCTTGCGCTGAAGCGGACGTCGGCACTGGCGTTGCAGAGGAGCCCGTTGTGCGGCGCGCTGGCACCGCGAGCGCCGTCGTGTCGCTTGAGTCGTTTGGTGAGAGCGTGGAGGAGATCCCCGACGCGAGGCTCGAAATCGCGGTGCAACCACCCAAGAGTGCGCTGACGGAACATGCCGCACCGACGTACACAGACGCGGTCGCGAAGAGGCCGAGTGTGCGCAAGCAACGAAGTTGAACGAGTCGAGACAGGTGCATGGAGGACTCCCGCGGCGGACGCCGTATCGGTTCGTATCGGCGCATTCAGTCGGAAGATTGAATCGGGTTCTGCGGTTCAGTGCGAGAACTTCGGCCGCGCGACCGGGGGACGATCCGCCACGGACACGCCATCACCCAACCAACGCGCGTCTCAAGCAGCCGCAGGACTTCCAAGCGTTTTCACGCGACCGACGCTCCGCGGCAGCGATTCGTCGTCGGGCTCGGATACACTGTTTCCCTTCGCGATTGCGTAGCTCAGTCGGTAGAGCAGCGGCCTTTTAAGCCGTAGGTCCTGGGTTCAAGTCCCAGCGCAATCATTCGCGGCCGCCGCGGCCCGCACGTCCCTGACCGCACTCGAGATCGTCTGTCCATGCTCGTCCTTCATGCTGTCTGGACTCGGGAACGCCTCCATCTTTGGGCGGAAGACGCAGCGCTCGCCGCGCAGCCGATCGCCGTTCCCGCGATCGCCGCCGCGTCCCATGCGGAGCACGTTCGCCACCCGTTCGCCGCCGACGAGTCCCAACTGCGCGCAGCGCTTGTTGCCGCCAACCTGCTTGCGGGCGACGACATTCATCACGAAGCGGTGCCACTGCGTCTTTCGCTTCCCGCGACCACGACTGAATCAGGCGTGACACCGCTTCCAAGCGACCGACTCGCAAACAAGCTCGGTCTTGCCGACGAAGTCATTCCGCATCTCGCACTGTTGGATGTGCCTGCGCTCGCGATCGAAACTCCTGCGGCGTTTCGCTTTCTCCTCGCGCCAACCGACGACGAGCGCCCGCTTGCGGCCGGACTTCTTGCAGGCCACGAATTCCGATTTTGGCGCGAAATCGCGGCTTTGGCTGCCGATTTGATCGCCGACCAACGCGTCGTGCCGAGTTTGATTCAAGAGAAGACCGGGCGCTTTCGTGCGGTGTGGCAACCGTGGCTTGCGGACGGCGCGCCCGCGCAGCGTTTGACCGCGCTGCTTGCCGCGATTCCCGGCAGCGCGCGATGCGTCGACGACGAGTTCCGCGGCCAACCGTGGGCGATCATCGAAGCGGCGCTCTTGGGTTTCGTCGACGCCGAAGCGAGACGCATTCTCGAAGCGGAGAGTTACGGCGATGCGATCGAAGATCGCGATCCGTCCATCGATCCGCACGTCGCGTGGCTCACGGGCCTTCTCAGCCGAAGCGACACCGTGCAAGGGCTCAAGAGTTCCGACACGCACTTGATGCGCGGCGCGCGTCAGTGGCTTTCGAGTCTCGACGCGGCGAGTGAGTCGCGCTTCGTCAAGCTTGCGTTTGAATTGAACGAGCCAGATTCCACAGGCTTCGAATCGAGCGACGAGCTCGGTCGCAATGCGCAGTGGTCGATCTCGTTCAAACTCATCACGAACGATGACCCGCCGGTCGTCATCGATGCCGAGCAAATCTGGGCGCAAGGCAAAGATGGGCTCAAGGGTCTGCTCGCGCGCTTCGGTGGCGAAGGCGAACCCGCGGGCGATGTGTTGCTTGCTGAACTCGCGCGCGCCGCCCGCATTTGGCCGCGCGTCGAGAAGGCGCTTGAAGATTCGACTCCATGCGAACTCACGCTGTCGACGACTGAGGCCTACGCGTTTCTCCGTGATTTCCGCCCGATTCTGATGGAGTCGGGTTTCGTCGTGCTCGCGCCGGGTTGGTGGGGCCAACCCGCGAGCCGTCTCGGTGCGCGCCTCCTCATCGATTCGGGCAACGGTCCGCTTCCGTCGGGCGGCGGTACCGGCGCCGACGGCGAAGGAAGCCAACTCGGGCTGCACAGCCTCGTCAATTACTCGTGGCAAATCGCGCTCGGCGATCAGACGCTCTCGATCGAGCAATTCCAACGACTCGCCGGACAAGGTTCGCCGCTTCTGCGCGTGAACGGTCAGTGGGTTGAGATTCGTCCGGATGACCTCAACGGCGCCGTGCGCTTCTTGAAGGAACACCCAGGCGGACAGATGACCGTGATGCAGGCGATTCGCCTCGGCAACGGTCTCGATGGCCCTGACACAGGGCTCCCGATCCTTGGCCTCGACGCGCAAGGTTGGGTCAGCGAATTGCTCGGCTTCAAAGGCGACGAGCGCTACACGCAAGTCGATCAACCCGAGCGATTCCAAGGCACGCTGCGTCCGTATCAGCAGCAAGGTCTTTCGTGGCTCGCGTTCCTCGATCGCTTCGGCCTCGGCGGCTGCCTCGCAGACGACATGGGTCTTGGTAAGACCGTGCAACTCATCGCGCTGTTGCAGCACGAACGGCAGAAGGCGCAAGGCCGCGTGGTTGGCCCGACGCTTCTCGTCTGCCCGATGTCGGTCGTCGGAAACTGGAACCGCGAATTGCACCGTTTCGCGCCCGAACTGGTCGTGCACGTTCACCACGGACTCGAGCGCCCGCAAGGCGAGAAGTTCGTGGAGACCGCACTCGCCGCAGATGTCGTCGTCACGACGTACGCGCTTGTCGTGCGCGACAAGGACAGCCTCGAGCGCGTGCACTGGCGCCGCGTCGTGCTCGATGAAGCGCAGCACATCAAGAATCCGCCGACGAAGCAGACTGCGTCGATCCGTGCGCTGCGCACGAGTCATCGCATTGCACTCACGGGTACGCCCGTCGAGAATCGTCTCAGCGAACTCTGGTCGATTCTCGAGTTCTGCACGCCTGGCTATCTCGGAACGCAAGGCGATTTCCGCCGACGTTTCGCAGCACCGATCGAGCGACACAAAGATCGCCGCCAAGCCGAACGACTCAAGAATCTCGTGCGCCCGTTTGTGTTGCGCCGCTTGAAGACCGATCCAACCGTCATCAGCGATCTTCCGCCACTTGTCGAGTCGCGACAGAACGTGCCGCTCACTGCGGAGCAAGCGCAACTCTACGACTCGGTCGTCAACGACATGCTCAACCGCGTCGACAACGCGGACGGTATGAAGCGTCGTGGCCTCGTGCTTTCGGCGCTCGTCAAGCTGAAGCAAGTCTGCAATCACCCGGCGCACTTCTTGCGACAGGGTGCCGACGACGACGACGCGGTACCACTACCGAAGCTCGCGGCCGGCGCCAAACTCTCCGCACGCTCCGGCAAGGCGATGCGCTTGATGGAAATGCTGGAAGAAGTGGTCGCAACCGGCGACCGCGCACTCGTCTTCACGCAGTACCGTCAGATGGGTCACCTGCTCGTCGCGATGATTCGGCAAGAACTCGACAGCGAAGCGCAGTTCCTTCACGGCGGCACGCCGCAGGCGAAGCGCGAAGCACTCATCGAGCGCTTCCAGTCAAACGATCCAACGTGCCCGATCTTCGTGCTCTCACTCAAGGCTGGTGGCGTTGGTCTCAACCTCACGGCTGCGAATCACGTCTTCCACTTCGATCGCTGGTGGAATCCGGCGGTTGAGAATCAGGCGACGGACCGCGCGTTCCGCATCGGCCAGCATCGAACCGTGCATGTTCACAAGATGATTTCGGAAGGCACGCTCGAAGAGCGCATCGATCAGATGATCGAGCAGAAGACCGAGCTTGCACAGCAGATCATCGGCTCGGGTGAATCGTGGCTGACCGAACTTTCGACTGGACAACTCCGCGACCTGCTCACGCTCCGCCGCGACACGCTTGAGGAGGACGCATGAGCGAGGAACAAGCGACGGATCCTGAGGCGATGGACGCCGCGCTACCAGAGCCAACGCCAAACTCAAGCAGCACACCGGCGGGTGCTCCTTCCTCGACGCCCATTTCCTCGACTCCCATTTCCTCGACTCCCATGGCGGGCGCACAGTTCGCGCGCAGCTCGTCGTTCAATTCGTCGTTCAACTCTGGCCCCGGCATGCGGCAGATGCGCCGCCCCGACACGCCGCGACGATTGAAGAACGGCATTCGCTTGCGTCGCAAGGAAGGTGTCGAACTCCTCGCGTGGCCCGCGGACATGTGGTCGCAGCTCCTGCTCGATGGTGTGAGCGAAACTGCGAAGACTGAGGGTCTCGACTACGCGCGTGCTGGACAGACCGCGACGTTGCAGATCACGCAGTCCGGCATCGAAGCGAGTGTGCAGGGCCGCGCGCCGCGCCCGTACACCGTGCGCATCACACCTGAACAACTGAGCGCACACGATTGGGATCGCGTGGTTGCGATCATGGCGCGCGAAGCGGTGTACTCCGCGAAACTTCTCGCGGGTGAAATGCCGCCGCTCGTCGAGCAGCCGTTTGTGTCGATCGGAAAGCAACTCGTGCCGACCAATGTTGCGAGCGTGGCGCGCACATGTACGTGCGAATTGCCTGCACCGTGCAAGCACGTCATGTGCGTATCGTCGCTCGTACTTGAGCGACTCGCGGGCGACCCGTTGCTTGCGTTCACGCTGCGCGGACTCGACGGCCAGCGCCTCCTCGAACGACTGCAAGAAGCGCGTGCCATTGCAACGCGTGGCGTTGCTCGCGCGCACTCGACGCCGCCGGCAGCTGATGCAGCACCTGAAGCGATGCCGCTTGAGCGCACGCTTGAGAACTTCTGGCGACCAGGCCGCGAAATCAACGAGATGCCGAGCGAAACCGAACCGTTTGCGCCGCATGCGCTGTTGCGACGACTCGGCCAATCGCCGCTGCAAGGGAAGTTCCCGCTCGTCGGATTGCTCGCGTCGATCTACGACTCGATCGCGGAGAATGGCCGCAAGTTGCGCGACGAAGTTGCGCATCGCGAGGATGCGCACGAGGGCGCAGAAGTCGACGAACCTGCCGAGTAAAACGCGCCGAGTCTGGCCAGAGCGAGCAAGTTGCGAAGCA
>JBEIJG010000179.1:0-6518 GCA_040380385.1 Phycisphaeraceae bacterium
GTGTCGCCCGATCCTTTGCTTGGTATCAAGGCGGCCGTCACCGGACTTGATCTCGACAGTCGACCGTTCGCGACCGAACACTCGATTTCCGTCGAAGCGGCGCTCGCGGCATACACGCGCGTACCTGCCGAAATGTTGGGTTTCCCCGGCGGAGTGCTGCGCGCGGGCCGCGCGGCCGATTTCGTCGTACTTGATCAATCACCCTTGGAAATCGATTGGACGCGCGAGTTGCCGAAGGTGCTTGCGACATTCGTCGATGGCCGCGCGATGTTCGTTGAGAACGCTATCCTCGACCCCGCGTCGCGGAAGGCATAGCGCGACGAGAAACAGACCGAGACACAGAAGGAACGCACTCGATGGACATCGGCGTCTACGGCTTTTACAAAGATCTCGGTATTGCTGGCGCTGCCGCGTTTGTCTTCTGGGGCATCGCGTCGGTCACGCTGCACGAACTCGCGCACGGTTGGGCTGCGATTTGGCAAGGCGATGACACGCCGCGCGTCTATCAGCGCATGACGTGGAACCCGCTTGTTCACATGGGCTGGATGTCGATCTTCATGCTGCTGCTCGTCGGAATCTTCTGGGGCATGATGCCCACCGACCCAAGCAAGTATCGCTGGGGCCGCCGCGGACGCATTGTGGTCTCAGGCGCGGGACCTGCGATGAACGTCGCACTCGCGATGCTCTGCTGGACGATGTTCGGCATCGCCTACGGCCTCGGCGGCGAGATGAGCGGAAACAACACCCATTTCATCGATCGACTCGTGCAGTTCGCCTTCATCGGTGGATCGCTCAACGGCCTGATGGCACTCTTCAACATGCTGCCCGTGCCGCCCTTCGACGGCGCCAGCGTGCTGGCGGGCTTCTCGCGCACCTACTACACCTGGATGCACAACCCACGCGTTCAACAGTGGGGCTTCTTTATCGTGCTGATCGCGATGTTCTCGGGGATCGCTGGTCTCTGTGTGAAGGTCACAACCACCGCAGGCCTCTATTGGGCGTCGTTCTTTGCGGGGCTCGTCCGAGCATCGGCCGGCGGCGCGTGAGCTGAACTCTGCGGGAACCGAAACCAGCCTGCGGCGGGTGCTTCGCGAGAGGTATCGGACTCGATCCCCGCTCGACACCGCCCGAGGTCACTCGCGCGATTGCATCGCCCCGCCGTTTCCTCTACCTTTCCCGACTCGCAACCGCGAGCTGAAGACGCCGCGCACGACGGTCACTCCCGTCCCACACGGCGTCAGAGTCTTCTTGAGTTCGTCATGAGACGAACGGGACCGAGGCTCGCCTTTGATGAAAGGGTGACGACATGGTCGTCCTCCGTATGAAGCGCATGGGCCGTGCCCATGCTCCGTTCTACCGTCTGTCCGCTATGGACAAGCGCAACCCCCGCGACGGCGCGGTGATCGAAAACCTCGGTTGGTACAACCCAGGTGCGAAGCCGGGCGCGCAGTACCAGTTCAACACCGACCGTGTGAAGTACTGGCTCTCCGTTGGCGCTCAGCCATCCGAGACCGCGGCGAACCTTCTCAAGAAGGTCGGCGTGGATCCAACTCCGGGTAAGAAGTCCTAAGGGCAAGAAGTCCGAAATCTGACGAACGCCCGCGCTGTCGCGACCACGCAGCGCCGCAACCGGTGACACACCAATCGCGTGCCCGTCATGCGCATCGACGTGCTCACCATCTTCCCTGATCTCTTCACGGGATTTCTCGCAACGAGTATCCCTGCGAATGCGATTGCGGAGGGCGCCCTCTCGTGCCACGTGCACGACATTCGGGCGTATGCGGCGAACAAGCACCACAAGGTCGACGACCGCCCGTTCGGCGGAGGTCCAGGCATGGTCATGATGTGTCAGCCCATTTCCGACGCCGTCAAGGCCGCCGAGTTGCAAGACTCGTCGCCGGACGTTTGCGCCGTGCGCGTGCTGCTCACCCCACAAGGTGAGCGACTCACGCAACCGCGCGTTGAATGGTTGGCGCAACAACCACGCCTGCTTCTTCTCTGTGGTCATTACGAAGGCATCGACGAACGCGTGATCGAGGAGCTCAATCCCCTCGAAATCTCGATCGGCGACTACGTCCTCTCCGGAGGCGAACTCGGCGCGATGGTTCTCATCGATGCCGTGGCTCGTCTGCAGCCAGGCGTCCTCGGTCACGAGGAAAGTGCGGCGGAGGATTCGTTCAGCGTGCGCACGCCGGAGGGCGCACATCTTCTCGATTGTCCGCACTACACCCGTCCCCGCGAGTGGAACGGGCGCGTGGTGCCGGATGTCCTCCTGTCGGGCGACCACGCAGCGGTCGATCGATGGCGAGACGAGCAGCGAATCGAGCGCACGCGCATGCGTCGCCCCGATCTCCTGCAGCATGATCCACTCGCGAACCCGCAACCCGATCCGCAACCCCTGTCGGCGGCCAACACACACAAGCCCGCCACGCATGTTGCACGAGCCACGCGGTCAAACGCGCCGGAATCCGGCGACGAACTGCACGGCCAAACCGCGCCAAAAGGCGCATGAGGATTCACTTATGGCAAAGCTCAACCGTACCGCAGTGCTCGAAGGCATCGTTGCCAGCCAACTCAAGAACAAGGCTGACCTGCCGAAGTTCTCCGTCGGCGACACGATCGACGTCCACTACAAGATCATCGAAGGTGACAAGGAGCGCATCCAAGTCTTCCAAGGTGTGCTTCTCGCGCGCACCGGACGTGGCGTGCATGAAATGATCACCGTGCGCCGCATCGTCGCCAACGAAGGCGTCGAGCGTTCGTTCCCAGTCAACTCGCCACGCTTGGCGAAGGTCGAAGTTCTCCGCCGTGGCGATGCTCGTCGCGCGAAGCTCTTCTATCTCCGCGACCGCTTCGGCAAGAGCCGTCGTCTGCGCGATCAGCGCCGCGGCCTGAAGCACGTCGCAGGCTAAGTTCGCGCAGCTGAGTTTGAAGGACTCCCTGCGCTGGAGTTCGGTTCACGAGACGTCCGTTCGCCTCGCCGAATTGAGCTTCGAGGCACCAATCACACCCAACCGGCCGCTTCGGCGGTCGGTTGTGTTTTTCCTCCGACCTTTCCTCCTACACTCCCCGCCCGATGCGCGTCACCCTCGCCAAGAGTTTCACCTTCGAAGCCGCCCACTTTCTCCCGTGCTTCCCCGATGGCCACAAGTGCCGTCGCATGCACGGGCATTCGTTCCGCGTGGAGGTCGTCGTCGAAGGCGAAATGGATCCAGCGAAGGGCTATCTCGTCGACTACGGCGACATCAAGAAGGCGATCTCGCCGGTCCACGACGCGCTCGATCACCGCTGCCTCAATGAAATCACAGGCCTCGAGAACCCAACCGCGGAAATGCTCGCGAAGTGGATTTGGGATCGCTTGAAGCCCACGCTTCCGATGCTCACGCAAGTGATCGTGTGCGAAACCTGCACGAGCCGCTGCGTCTATGAGGGGCGGTGAGATGAACGAACTCGCCGCACGCCCCGTCTACCTCTTGCACGACGCCGCCGTCCTCGCGCGCATGATCGGCGTGGAAGCGCCCTGCTGCGCGCACGTCGCGATGTCGACTTCCGGCGAAGCGACGACGTTCGCATCGTTTGTCGATGGCAATCCGCTCTCAGGCGCTTGGGCGGTCGACACCGAGTCACCAGGCTCACGCATCGTGTCGTGGAGCGGCACGCTTGCAGAGGATCACGCGTTCGGCGACGAGCCGCGGACTTGGATGCGTGCTGGCCAAGAGCGATTTACCGCGTTTCTTGATGAGATCGCGCCTGCACTCCACCACCATCGCCGCACGCTTTGCTTCCGACCACACCATCGCCATGTCTTGAGCGACGTGCATTCGTCGGTCAAAATGCTTCGCGACCGCGCGGGTGGCCCGTTTGAGGTGCTGCTTTCGCCCGCGGACCTCGTCGCGCCAAGCATGCTCCGCGACGCGGAAGACCACCTCGTCCGCATGTTCGCCCACCTCGGGCCCGTGGCAGCGGGCGTCCTGCTCGCGGATGTCCGCGACGGCGCAAACACCGCAGAATCGGGCCTTTTCGACGTGGTTCCGTTCGGCCAAGGCCGCCTTCCCGCGCCGTTGATGGCACGCCTAATCGCGGAGTATGTCCCGCCAACCACGCCCCTCGTGCTCTTGCCCGGCGAACTCGACGCGCAGCGCGCGTTGCTCGGTCTGTGACGGTCGCGCAGGCGACTTCGCACAAATCCACACAACCCCGCCGCGTACGCACAGAAACTTCACATGTGATTTGCCGAGGTTCTCGGCGGGGATAGACTCCCCTCTCACGCGGAACGGATGCCGCGATCCCGGTCTCGCGCACGCCCCGATGGCGCCTGCGTGAGATCTCCCCGACAGGAGTCCTCATGTCAGCGCTCACGAGTGGAGTTGCGAACGGAGTCCTCGGAAATCCCAGCGTCGGTCTCGACGCGAAGGTTCTTGTTCTCAATCGCTTTTACAGCGCTATTCGCGTCATCGACGCGCGTCGCGCCTTTGTCTTGCTCGCGAAAGAGATCGCCGAAGTCATCGCGGTCGAAGATGGCTCGTACGTCTCGTACCCATTTTCGACTTGGACAGAACTCTCGGAGTTTCGCCGCGAGTTCGAATTGAACCAACACGATTGGGTGCGCACGTCGCGCCTATCGATTGCGGTTCCGAAGATCGTGCGCGTGCTCGGCTACGACCGATTGCCGCGCGAGCAGGTCAAACTCAACCGCCGCAACATCTACGCACGCGACGGGAATCTCTGCCAATACTGCGGCAAAACGTTCGCAACGAAGGAGCTCACGCTCGATCACGTCAAACCGCGCGTCCAAGGCGGCGGCAATGCGTGGACGAATCTTGTCTGCGCATGTGTGAAATGCAACGCGCGCAAAGGCGGCCGAACGCCCGAGCAAGCGGGCATGCGACTCATTCGCACACCGATCAAGCCGAAGCGCAACCCTGCGATTTCAGTGCGACTCGGAAGCCCCAAGTACGAGTCGTGGAAGGCGTTCCTCGACGAGGCGTACTGGACGGTTGAACTCTCCGAAGATTGATGCGCGCTGGCGTTCTTCAAGACGTCCGCATCGCGTGTAAAGAAGGGCGGTTTCCTTGCGGGAAACCGCCTTTTTCGTTCTGGCGACCTGTAGCATCGCTCGCACCACGCGCCAAGGAGCATTGCCATGTCGAAGAAGAAGCGGAAGAAAGATCCCTCATCCAAAACGCAAGCGGACGTTGAGATCTCAACCACGGTCGCAGCCGAGACCGCCGATTCGACCAGCGAGTCCTCTGAGCCCAAGTTGAGTAAGAAAGAGCGCAAGGCTGTAGAGAGGGCTGCAGAGAAGGCTGCAGAGAAGGCTGCAGAGAAGGCTTCAGAGAAGGCTTCGAAGCCAGAGAAGGCCTCCAAGTCTGCGAAGAATGCGAAGCCGGAGAAGTCAGAGAAGTCGAGGAAGAAGTCGAGGAAGAAGTCGAGGAAGACTTCGAGTTCTGATTCCTCCGCTCAAGAACCCTCCATGCCGAAGTTCAAGCATCTTCGTAAGAAGAAACTCTCGAGCGGCAAGGGCGCGACCCCGCGCGAGGTCGGCGAATCACTCGTGGCCCTGTTCAACGCAGGGAAAGCCGATGAAGCGGAGAAGACGTGGTATCACCGCAAGATCGAATCGATCGAGGGTGATGGAAGCGTGTTCGACGGCCTCAAGGGTGTTGCTGAAAAGAGCGCGTGGTGGTGCACGGAGAACAAGATCATTGAAGCGAAGGCCGATGGACCTTTCGTGTGCGCCACGGGTTTCACCGTGATTTTCACGATGAAGATTGAGCGCACCGACGGTACGAACATGGAGTTCCGCGAAGCGGGCGTCTACACCGTCGAGAAGGGCCGCATCGTCCGTGAGCAGTTCATGTACGTGGTTTGAGCGCTCGCAACCTGCTTCGCAACTTGCTTGCTCTGGCGTGCATCGCACCAAAGGGAGCTGCCGCAGCGGCGACCGCCTTCATCACGAGCGCTCGCGACTCGCTTCGCTTTCGCTCGCTCTGGTACGTCTCGCCGCGACTCAATCGCGGCGGGCTCATCCACGCCAGAGGGAGCCGCCGCAGCGGCGACCGCCTTCATGACGCGCGCCAAACTCTGCCACTCGATTTAGAACAGCATCAAGCCAAGCGCCAACGTGAACGCGTTGTTGATGCCGTGCGCGACCATCGGTGCGATCAGACTTCCGCGCATCTCTCGATAAAGACAGAATCCAACCGCAAGCCCGCCGAGCGCTGGCACAAACATCAATCCTTGCGGGTGAATCGCAGCGAAAATCACGCTTGAGACGACCGCAGCAACCATCGCTGATGCGAACCGCGCGCGCGGTGCCACGACGCTTCGCAGGTGCCCGTACAGGAAACCACGAAACGCGATCTCTTCGACAATCGGCGCCATCACGCTTGCGAGCGTGAAGAGCAACACAACTTCAAGCGCACCCGCACCACCGAGCATTTCGACGGCCGGGTGCGACGGCGGCGCCTGTTCACCGCTGATTGCCTGCGCGATCAAACTCAGGATGAAATAGATGA
>JBEIJG010000180.1:0-6507 GCA_040380385.1 Phycisphaeraceae bacterium
GAGCCAATCCAGACTCGGCGAACATCTCGATAAAGAGAACAAACACCATCGCAAGCGCTGCGAGACCGAAATTCTCTGGCCCGAGGATGCGTGCCAAAACGAGCATCGACAGAATGTTGATGCCCTTGGTCGTCCAAGTCATCAGATACGACCAACGAAGCGCGCGATGCGACTTGGAATCACTCATCGCGCCTCCGCGCGATCAGCAAGCGGCGGCCATCCGCTCCACCAATCGGTGGGGCGCCGCACCATGGCGCCGAAACTCTCGGCGTGTGCGCGTCGACCGGTCAGCACACCAAAGGCGAAGCGCGTTGTGGCGTGAAGGAGTAGCAGGGAGTTGCACACAAAGGCCCAGACAGGGCCGTAGTGCTTTCTATAGAACGTCGCGTTGCCGCGGGCGCGATTCAAAATTCTTGTCGGGGTACGGCGTTCTCCGCCGCCCGTGTCATGAAGGAGTTTGATCTTGGGATCGCAGAGGAGCTTTCCACCACCCTTGGCAATGCGCTTGCAGAGATCGACTTCCTCTGCATACATGAAGTACTGCTCGTCAAATCCGCCGAGTCGATGCCAGACCGCCGCGTCGACAAGCATGAAAGCACCAGTCAACACGGGGACCGATTGTGGTTCTTGCTTTCGAAGATCAGCTGCGCCGGGGCGGAGCTTTGCAAGCCCAGCAAGTGCGAGAATGAGCGGAGTGGCGCCCAACATTGGTTGAATGGAACCGCCGTCAATTGATTCGTCGGGAAGGATGGTGATGCCTGACCATGCGTGAGCATCCGGGTGGCTTTGTGCGAACCGAAGTAGGGCGGAGATTTCATCCCGCTCCGCGAATGCATCTGGATTGAGCAGCAGCAGTTTCTCGCCACGCGCATGCTGTGCCAAGACGTTGTTTCCTCGTGCAAATCCAAGATTGCCTTGGAACGGAAAGACGCGGATCATCGGGAATCGATCGCGGACGAATTGCTCGCTGCCGTCGTCCGAACAATCGATGTAGAGAATCTCGACGTCACGTCCGTTCACTGAGCGAAGTGCGCCGGAGAGGCAGCGCTCAATGTAGGGCAGGCTCTTGTAGCCCACCACGAGGATGCTTGCCTCGGGTCTGCGCTCTGCGGTGGATGGTCTGGTTTCGGAACTCGGTTGCACCGTTACCTCCCGAGCACGAGACGCGCGCGACGCGCGAGATACTGGGTCATATTTCCGCTGCGACGAGCGTTGAGGATCGCAGCGCGGATGATCGCAGGCGTCGCGGTCAGGTAGTAACGTCCCGTTTGCCATGCGGCCGCTTGTGGCTGCACGGACTCATAGCCCATCGATGGAAGGAGAGACCCGCAGCATCGTTCAATGACGGCGAGCTCCGGCTGAGAGACGGTTTTTCGCCAGCGATCCATGGCGCCCCGGACAAACCCGCCTTTGGCGCGATGTTCCTCGTAACTGGAGTTTGTGATGGCGACTTCGGTTGGGTTGGCGGGGCAATCCACACCTAACCAGGCGAAAATCTTGGTGAGTTCCTCTTCAGGTCGGTCGCAAAGAGCTTCGTACCGCTGCAACCGCACGCGATCGGGACCGAAGCGATGCTGTGCTTGACTCGCAGCGCGAGCCGCTGCCACCCAAAGCAAAGATATGGTGACAGGGTGATAGGAGCGACGCGTGCGCTCGTGCTCGTCCTCAAGTGCTTTGAGGTGCTCGGGATCCGCTTCGAAATCAATCCCACCCTGGTCTTTCCAATCGCGGTAACTCGCAACCACCGCGCGTGGGTCGCGCAGCATGAAAATCGCCTTGGCATTGGGATAGAGCGTCAACATCTCCTCAAGTCGGAAGACGTGCCTTGGAGTCTTCTCACCCCAGATATCCGCGTCCTTTTGCGCGCAACCTTCAAGACAGAACGCGCGGAAGTAATCGTCCGGAGTTCCGCCGAGCGCGCGTGCTCGCGCCTCGAGGTTCGCGCGCTTCATCCATCCTTCCTCAGGGTTTCCTTGATGACCGAACGGCCGGTGCGAGAGCGCTAAGAAGTAGTCTTGAACGCGGCGCTCTTCGGCGGGCGAAAGTGGCGCACTCCACTTCGAGGGGCCCAGCGAGACACGAAGGTCATCGAAGTAGTGGGTCTCGGGTGAGATCAAAATGCGCGGACTTTTGTCAAGTGCGCCTTTGAGCAGGGTGGTACCCGAGCGACTGGTACCGCAAAGGAAGATGGGGCCGGAGAATGCCATGACGATTGTGGGTTGAAACTCGATCTACGGAGCGACGGTGGAACCTGGGCGGGCCTCTAGTCTGTCCCAAAGGTCACGGGAGGCCATTGTCAAAAGCAGATACTCAGACTGCATTCAGATATCGGAGCGTCACGCGTGTTTGCATCAGTCCCAAAAGCACATCGAGGCGGGCGCACCCGGCGTCGGATCTTCCCATTCTGGGTTGCCGATTCAACCAGTGAATCTTGACCGATGCCGGGATTGTGGGAGAGCAGGGCCTGGGGAGCACCGAGTCCGGTCACGCAAGAGCGAAAATTGCAGAGACGCCCATTTCTGGGCGTCTCTGTGTGTTGTTGGGCAACTCAGTGGACTTCCGCGAGGATGAGCGGTTCGCTTCAGCGAACGTCACCGATCGCGAAAGCACTCAGTCCTGGCCAAGACGAATGCGCACAAACTGAGTGAGCTTGACGCCCTTCGGCACGATCTGGCCGACTTGCATCTTGTCGTCACGGACGTAGGGCTGTCCAAGCAGCGTGACTTCTTCGAAGTACTTGCGCATCTTGCCTTCGGCCATCTTCTCAGCGATTTGCGCCGGCTTACCCGAAGCTTGCGCTTCGGCGATTGCTTCCGCGCGCTTCGTAGCGACAACGGCTTGATCGAGGCCGTCGGCGTCGATGGCGGCTGGCGTTGGCACCGCCGCAGCGATGTGCTGGCAGATACCGGTGCCGGTGTCCGCTGGCATCTCGCCGCCTTCATACTTCAGGAGCACGCCAAGCTTGCCATCGTGGTGCACGTAGGAGGCGAAGGAGCCACCTTCGAGAACCACGCCACGTGAGAAGGAGATGTTCTCGCCGGTCTTGAGTCGAACCACGTCGACGCGCTCGGTGATCGCCTTGTCGGCAGTCACTGCACCTGCGGGGTGCGAGAGCGCCATCTTGGCGACGTCGGCCGCCATCGCACGGAACTCCTCGTTGCGCGAGGTGAAGTCGGTTTCACTGCGGACTTCAACGATCACGGCCTTGCCGCCAGCAATCGCGATGGAGACGCAACCTTCGCCAGCGGCGCGGTCGGTGCGAGCGTCCATCTTGCCCTTCATTTTCTCGCGGATGATCTTCTCCGCGGCTTCCATGTCGCCGTTCGCTTCGACGAGGGCGTTCTTGCAATCACCCATGCCGAGACCGGTGCGGTCACGGAGTTTCATCACGTCCTTAGCGCTGATGTTCACGGTGCTCATGTCATTCACTTTCGATACTGAGGCCGCGCCTTCGATGATGGCGAGGCAGTTGATGCTGTGTGGTTTGCACTGCGGAATGCACTCGAGTTGAGTATCCCGCGACGACTCGGATTACTGGGCGGAATCGCCAGAAGCAGGGGCCGAAGCGCCGCCAGAAGCGCTCGCCGAGTAACGCGAACGCGTCGAGCGACGACGGGTTGGTGCGCCGTCCGATGGGCCTTCGCCGCGCATTTCACGGCCGCCAGCCTTGTCACCTTCAGGAGCTTCGCCAGCCGAGGTCGAGCGGCCTTCCTTGCCCTTCTTGACGGCATCGCAGAGTTCGCGGATGACGATGTCGATGGTGCGCATCGAGTCATCGTTGCCCGGAATCGGGATGTTGACGAGGTCTGGGTCACCGTCGGTATCGACGAGGCAGACGGTCGGAATGCCGAGCGTGCGGGCCTCGAGAAGAGCGTTCTTCTCGCGGTTCGTATCGACGACCACGAGCGCGCCCGGCATCTGCGTCATTTGACGAACGCCGCCGAGGTTGCGCTGGATCTTCTTCCGCTCGCGGAGGAGTTGCGACTCCATCTTCTTCGAGTAGTTCTTGAGTTCGCCGCTCTCGACAATCCGGTCGAGTTCTTCGAGGCGCTTGAGGCGCTCGCGAATCGTGCGGAAGTTCGTCAGAGTTCCACCGAGCCAACGCTCGGTGACGAACGGCATTTGAACGTCAGCGGCGTACTGCTCGATGGCGCCGCGCGCTTGGCGCTTGGTGCCGACGAAGCAAACGTCCTTGCCCTTGCCGACGGTTTGTTCGATGAATCGCTTCGCGAGGAGGAGGCCCTTGATCGACTCGCGCACGTCGAGGATGTGGATCTGATTGCGAACGCCGTGGATGTACGGCGCCATCTTCGGATTCCAATTGCTCCGACGTTGACCGAAGTGAATGCCTGCCTCAATGAGTTCTTGAACGAGAGAAGCCATATTTGCTCTCCAGCGACACCGACGCAGCGGTTGTGGCGTACCGCTCGTCCCAGGGCGCTTGTGGTGACGGTTGCACCGTCCTGAATCTGACCGCGCGGCCACGTGTGCGCGGAGGAACTCCCGGCCGAACGCCGGACGGGAGAATCGAAGAGTGTAACGAGATCTCGCAGACCGTGGGAGTTCTTGGCCGCAAGTCGGTTTCTGTCACACCGGCAGGCTCTCGTCCGATATACAGCCGTCATGCTCGCCAAAGTCTTTAAGGCCTACGACGTCCGCGCCACATACCCGAAGCCGCTCGACGAGAAACTCGCGTGGCAGATTGGGTACGGAACCGCCCAGTATCTGCTTGCCCAAGCCGCGGCGGAGGGCGCGATCGATCCGATGTCACGGACGATCTGTGTTGGCCGAGACATGCGAAAGAGTTCGCCAAGTCTCTCCGCAGAGCTCCGTCGCGGAATGCGCGACGCGGGGGCGGACGTCATCGACCTCGGTCTCGTCGACACGCCGTTTGTCTATTTCGCGATCAACCACCTCGGTTGTGCGGGCGGCGTGCAAGTGACCGCGTCGCACAATCCATCGAACTACAACGGATTCAAGGTTTCAAAGCGGCGCGCGAAGCCAGTTGGACAAGACACGGGACTCGCGGAGATTCAACGCCTCGCCGCGCTCGTGGAGCGCGAGAAGGTGACCTCGAAGGAGGGCCGCGAAGAGTCGCGCGACCTTTGGGCGGAGTACCGAGCGTTGTTGCGATCGTTCATTGATCCGCGGGTACTTTCAGGTGAGCGCAAGGTTCGCATCGCCATTGACGCGTCGAACGGCATGGCTGGCACGATGGTGCCGAAGGTGTTTGAAGGAATCGCAGGCCTCTCGATCGAGCCGATCTACTTTGACAACTCGAGCGGTGAGTTCGTGCACGAGCCGAACCCGCTCGTCGAGTCGAACCTGCGCGACTTGCAAGCGGTACTCGCGCGCGGTGGATTTGACGCGGGATTCTGCTTCGATGGTGACGCGGATCGTTGCATCGTGTTGGATGAAACAGGTGCGCCGATTGGCTGCGACTTGTTGCTCGCGTGGATGTTGCAGGATTTCCTCGCGAAGAAGCCGGGTGCTGCGGTGGTGTACGACTTGCGGAGTTCGAGGAGCGTGCCGGAAATCGTGCGTGAACATGGCGGTGTACCTGTCGAATCGCGCGTCGGTCACGTCTTTATGAAGGCGAAACTCGCGGAGATGCGCGGCGCTGTTGGCGGAGAGTTGTCGGGCCACTTCTACTTTGAAGATCTGTGGGCGACCGACTCGGGCGCGCGTACCTTCGCCGCGGTGGTCAGTGCCCTCGCCGCGAGCAAGAAGCCGCTTTCACAACTCATCGCGCCGTGCCGCCGATACGTGCAGTCTGGCGAGATCAATTTCGAGAATGAAGACAAACTCGGTGCGCTCGCGAAGTTGAAGGCGGCGTATCCGAAGGCGAAGACGTACGAACTGGATGGACTTTCGATCGACGCCGGTGATTGGTGGGCGAACATTCGTTTGTCGAACACAGAGCCGTTGCTGCGATTGAATCTTGAAGCGCGCGATACGGCGACGGTCGAGGCCAAGGTGGCCGAGGTCTCAACGTACCTTGGTCATCGTGTAGCGCACTGACCCTGCGTGCGGTTGCACATGGCGTGCGCTCAGCGCGAGGATTTCTGGAAGTCGCTCTGCGATCTGCCTTCGGAAGCGCGCCGACTCGCGTCGGAAGGAGCGCAGCAGGTCCGCCGCGCGATTCGCCGCATCGGAACGGCCAGGACCGAGTTCGATCGCAGTCTCGAGCCCGAAGAGCTGAAGCAGTCCCTCGACCTTTCCTTGGTAATCCAGAAACGCGGCAGGTGTTCCCGCCCCGAGCGCCGCGATGCCGCAGTGCATACGGCCGGTGAGCAGGCCGTCGCAGTCGGCAAGGATCCCCTTGATTTCTCCAGGCGTCGCATCGGGCGGCACGAGAAGCGTCGTGCCGCGCGATCCGATCTGCTCGGAAATCCGCATGCAGAGCGCGTGGTCGTTGTGGGCGCCGCGAACATCGTGGGAGAGGAGGACAAACGCCGCCGTCGGATCCTCGAACCGAAGGCGCCGTGCGGCCTCGCTGAAGAATGC
>JBEIJG010000181.1:0-6502 GCA_040380385.1 Phycisphaeraceae bacterium
AGGCGACCGCGATCGCGCTGCTGTTCGGGGAGGGTTCTGCGCGAGGCACCGACGCGAGGATCGTGCCGCGCGAGGTCTCGACCACCACGAGGCCCGAGTCCGCATCGATCGCCGCAACGCGCGTGCGGTCCGGCGAGAGCGCGATCGTGTTCGTCACCGTCGGGTTCGCTGCGATCGACCACGTGCGTCGCCACCGAGCGCGAGCGCCGTTCGGATCGCCTTCGGGCGCCCTCGGTGCGGCGGATTCCGGCTCGAAGCGCGCAAGGATCGGGCCGTCCTTCGAGCCCGGGGGATATCCGACGGCCAGCACGCCGTTCGCGTCGGTCCGCGCCATCGCGTACCAATCGCCCTCCGCGATCGGCGTTCCGCGCAGTCCGATCGCGCGCCTGATGATCGCGCGTTCGATCGAGCCGTCGTCCGCTCCGAGCGCCTCGGCATGCTGCTCGACGAGCATCAGATCGCCGGCATCGATCGCCCGCGCCGCGGCGCTGAGGTTCGCGAGGCGCGCCTCGTGCCGTGCCGAGCGTGCAAACGAAAGTGAGACGCTCGTCGTTGCGACGAGCATGCCGGTGAGCAGCGCGCCCACTGCGACCGCGCGTCGGTGCCGACGCAGCGCACGCACGAGCCGCTCGCGCGGCGACTGGAGTTCGACAAGCACCGGCTCACCCACAAGATGGCGTCGAAGATCCTCGGCGAACTGCGACGCGCTTGCGTACCGGAGCGCAGGGTCCTTCGCCGTCGCCTTCGCGGTGATCCGGTCGAGATCTCCGTCGAACCGTGGCGAGGCAGCCGCGAGCCGCGGCGAGGCGGTCGCGATGGTCTCGGCCATCATGCCCGTCAGATCGGCTGCGCGGAACGTGCGGAACGCTCGGCGTGCGAGCAGTTCGTAGAGGATCGCGCCGAGCGCGAAGATGTCGGCACGGACGTCGGGGCGCGATGCGGGATCGAGCGCCTCTGGTGCGGCGTACGCGAGGGTTCCCTGCACGCGCGCACCGAGCACGTGGATCGTCTGCGCGGGGTCGGCGCGGAGCAGCCGTGCGATGCCGAAGTCGATCAGGACGGGCGCGCCGGTCGGATCAACGAGGACGTTGCGCGGCTTGAGGTCGCGATGGATGACGCCGCGACCGTGGGCGAAGGCGACGGCTTCGGCGATCGCGATCACGATGCGTACGCAGGTGGCGTCGTCGTGCGCCTCCGAGGCCCACTCCGCGAGGGTGCGGCCACCGGGCACGAACTGCATCGCGAGGTAGCGTCGTGAGGCACCGCCCACGACGATCTTCCCGGTCTGGTAGAGCCGTGCGATCGACGGATGCTCGAGGCTCGCGAGGAGCTCGGCCTCGCGGGTGAGTCCTGCGCCGCCGATGAACTCGTCGAACAGGAGTTTGAGCGCGACCGCGCGGGTCGGAGTGAGCTGCGTGGCGAGGTAGACCTCGCCTGTCGCCCCACGACCGAGGAATCCCTCAATTCGGAAGGGGCCGGCGGTGCCGCCGATCGGAAGCACGCCAGGCGCGTCGCCGCAGGGGCACGCGCTCGGATCTTCGGCGGGGAGGTCGGTCTGGCATGCTGCGACTGGGCCGAAGCGTCGCTCGAGTTCGGCATGGCGCGCAAGCATCGCCTCGGCCTCGACGAGCACTTCGGCCGGAAACCGTCCGCGTGCTTCGTCCGTGCGCCCCTCGAACAGCGCCGTGAAGCAAGCATGCACCGCGGTCAGGCGGTCGTCGGGAGAGTCGGACTCAGCGTGGTCCCGGAGCATGCGATCGGAATACTACGGAATCGCTGCCCGCGGACCGATGCCCAGTCGCTTGGGAATCGCCCTGGTCCAGCGACGAACGGTGTTTCATACAGAATGGATGGCAGTGCACGAGGACCCGAAGACATCCCCGAGTGCTGGGAGTCCGCCGACGCCCACGCCCGCGCCGACTTCCACCCTCTCGGCTGAGGGGCGACAGCAACTGATCGAACAGTTGCTCGCACGCCATGCCTCTGGCGACGGAGCCGCTCTTGAAGCCCTTTGGCGCGAGATCTACGCCGAGGTGCACCGTCTGGCGCGCGGGATGCTCTCTCGCGAGGGTGCACGTCGTCCGATCGACACCACCGTGCTTGTGCACGAACTCTTCCTCAAGATGGGCGGCGCAACCTTCGAGAATCGCGCGCATCTCTTTGGATCGCTTGCGCGGATGATGGGTCAGATCGTGATCGACGCGGCACGCAGGGCGACCCGTGAGCGTCGTGCCGGCGAGTACTTCGCCGACGAGGCGCGTGCGGGCGCAACCGACGGACGCGGGCTCTCGCTCGATACGCAGGCGATCGGCCTGCCCCGGGATGGGACCGGCGAACTCAGTGCCTCCGTGATTGGTGTCCTTGGTCGACTGGATCGTCTTGCGCCGCGTGCGGCCGCGGTGGCGTGGCTTCGTTTCGTGGGCGGACTCACCATCGAGCAGACCGCGATCTGCCTCGATATCTCGGAGCGCACGGTCAAGACCGACTGGGCGTTCGCACGCGCATGGATGCACCGGGAACTGTCCGGGATGGACGGGGGTCCACGCGGAGCCTGAGGTGTTGGAGTCGTGTGAAGCGGGAACGGATGGCGGGAACTGATGGAGGGAACTGATGGTGAGGCGTGCGTTACGCCCGCCGGTGGATCGGCAAGATGGTCATGAAGGAGATCGGCATGCATCACGCACATGCAAAGGAACCGGACGCAGCGCGCTTGGGGACGGAGCCGTCGGCGGCGGATCGGCGCCGCTGGGACGAGATTCAACGGCTCTTCGAACGCTGCCGGGAGCAGCCGAGGGACGATTGGCACGCGTTGCTTCGGTCCGCATGCGAGGGCCGTGAAGGCATCGCGTTTGAGGTGATGTCGCTCCTCGTTGCGGCCGAGAACCTGCCGCCCATCGAGGAGCCGGCATCGATGTCGAAGGTAGTCTGAGAGATTTCTGCCCTTTCGGGTAGTTTGGGACGCACGTGTCCTGTCGGAAGTTCTCGTCCGGCGATTTCGTGCATACAGCCAGGTTTCATCTTGAGGAGTTTGAAGATGCGTTCCGAGTCGATGGTCGGTGTCTTGGCGATGGCGGTCGCGGTGGCATGCGCGGGCGCCAGCTCGGCGTTCGGCGGTTCCGGCTGCCCGACCGTCATCCATGTTCCGAAGCAGGCTGCGTCGATTGACGCTGCGATCGCGCAGGCGTGCCCCGGTGTGCCGCTTGAGGTGGTCGTCGCGCCAGGCACGTGGACGATGGAGATCGACACGGGCGATCCGCTCATCGACATCACGATTCGTGGTGTAGACAAAGAGACGACCATCATCACAGGTGGAAAGCCGGGCACACTCCTCAACGCGCGGTACGGATCTGCGGTGCTGCTGAAGCACCTCACGCTCTCCAATGCCGTGCAATCAGGCTCAACCGTCGAGGATCTTGCGTGGGATCTCTCGTTCGACGACTGCATCGTCGAAGGTTGCGTGGGCGCATTCCTTTTTGGTGCGCCCGCGTCTCGTCCCGCCGCAAGCAAGACGCGCTTCGAAAATTGCGTCGGTTCAAGTTACGCCGTGCTCTATCTCGAATCGCATGATGTTTCGAATTGCGAGTTCGTCGACTGCGCGCGCCCTGTCATCTCGTGGGGAACATCGGAAATCACCGATTCGACCTTCATCGGATCCTCCGGTTATGCCGTTCAAACGCGCAGCAACTTGACGGTCGCGCGTTGTTCCTTTCAGCAGAGCGTTGGACATGCGGTGGTTGGTATCGCCAATCAGCCGATCACTGGAACGATTGTCGACAGTCAGTTCGTCGGTGGTTCCGACAGTGCCATCGTCGACACATACTTCAACCCCGCGACAGTGTCTGATGCCGCGGGGAGTTGGAACATCGTTGGAAGCACATTCATCGACAACACGACGGCCACGAAAGGCGGTGCGATTCGCGTCGGCATCAATCGTGCCGTGACGCTCGCCGATTGTCAGTTCCTCGGAAACACCGCGGCTGAACCCGGTGGCGCATTTGCGCAGGAATTCGGCGGCTACGCGCAACGGTTGGAAGCGGATGGCTGCACCTTTATTGGGAACTCGTCGACTGGAAGCGTGGGCGGCGCGCTGTCGGTCGTTGGTTGGTATGGAATCATGGAACTCAGCGGGTGCACATTTCGAGAGAACACGGCCCTCGCATCAGGTGCGATCGTTCTCGACCGCACGGTGATGGTCGTCGAGGATTGCGTCTTCGAGGACAATGCAGCGACCAAGGTGTTTGCAGGCGCGATCTCGACACTCATTGCGCGTCCGGGCAGCGTGATTCGGCGCACAAACTTTATCGAGAACTCTGCCGCAACTTCCGCGGGAGCGTTACACCTCTATTCCTACAGTCACGTAGACCTCGAGGACTGTGTGTTCCGTGGCAACTCCTCCGTGTCGAGTGGTGGCGCAGTGGTCTCCGATCTCGCGTGCGAGGTCGACATCACACGCTGCCACTTCGAAGGGAACACGGCGCTGAGTGGTTCGGCTGTTGTCGGCTCTGGACCGAATTTCGTGCTTGCGATGAGCGATTGCTCCGTCGCGGGTGAGATCAATTCGTCGGCCGAGCAGCATCCAGTGCTCGCCGATGAACAAGGTCTCACGGTCGCTACGACGACTTTCTGCGCAAGCGGTGCGGAACCGTTGAGTGCGCTCGTCGCTGACGCCGGCGGCAACTGCATCTCCGAGTACTGCACCGACTTCGATGCGAACGGCGCTCCCGACGCGTGCGAGTGCGCCTCGAATCCTGCGCTTCCTTCGTGCTGCATGGGTGACCTCTTCAACGACGGCGCGGTGAACGCCGCCGACCTTGCGGTGGTGCTCACGCAGTGGGGCGAGAAGGGCGCCGGGCTCGAGGCTGACCTTGATGGCAACGGCGTCGTTGACGGCACAGACCTCGCGATCGTGTTGTCGAACTGGGGCGCATGCCAATGACGCTGCGGTGAGTCGAAGTACCTCAGGATGACGCCGCGGGAAACGCTCCCACATTCATGTGGAGTGCGTCGTTTGCGAGCGCACCGACTCGACTTCGCTCTCGTGACGACTAGCGTGTCTTCGATGTGATCTCTTCACATCAGGGGCAGGCCATGATTCGAACGCCGTTTCAAGCGCTTTCTACTCTGTCGCATCTGACTTTCGGTGTCAGAACTCCATCAAGCGGCGACCTCGTGGCGGAGAGCGCGGATGAATCGTCGAGCGAGCACGCCGCATCGATGTTCGATGCATTGACGCGCGAGCAACTCGTCGAGTGGATTCTGGCCGCGGCGTTGGTCGTGGTCGGATTGAGTTTGCTCTTGCGGTCGCGCACTTGGATCGAAGCGTTTTCAAGCGCTGCAACCCATCCACTCGCACCACTTGTGACGGGGCTTTACGCATTACTTTCTGGGCTGTTCATCGTGTCGCTACACAACATCTGGACGAGTGATGCACGCGTCATCGTGACGCTGATTGGATGGATCGCGCTCGCGGGCGGTGTGCTCTTTCTTCTGATTCCTGAGACCTACCGCGCCCTTCTACGCCGTGTTCCGATCACGCCGCAGTTGGTCGCGCTGCGTGGTCTGCTTCGAATTGCGCTTGGCGGCACGATCGTCGGCTATCTGCTCTCGCAGGGCTGACGGCGAACGCGCCCGCAACAGACAGCGCTCCCCCTCGGAGCGCGGCAGGGGGCGAAACGCCCTCTGCACAGGCTGGGCGGCGGGGGCCGATGCATCGGTTCTTCGCCGCCCGCCGCATTTTTAGGACGTTGTCAGAGCGCGTCGTTCGTTCGCCAAACGCGGACAAAAGTATCCGGAATAGCGATTCCTCGGCGAGAAAATGGCTACTCTTGCCGATACTGGATCCCTCGCTCCGTGGCGAGTGCGCGTGTCGGTGTGTGTTGCGGCGCACACCTTGCCCGTCACTCCATCCGGTACTGAAATCGATATCGACGCCAGTCGTTCGTAGGAATAGTCATGACCACCTTTGCTACCGGCACTAACCTCGTTGACAAGGTCTCGCTTCAAAATCGTCTCTTCGCAGCGCTCTCCGCAATGTTCGCAAAGGAAGTTCCGCTCTACGACAAGTCGCTTCTCGTCAATCACGCGACGAATCGCGCGATTTGCACGCTGCTGTCGAAGCTCTATCCAGGCTTCACGATGAGCGATGAAGACCTCGAGCGCACGTCCGGTGAACGCCATGGCGCGATTCGCATCGGTCGCCCCGACGAATACCGCTGGATTGGCCGTCTCTTCGCGTGCTTCGCGATGGAGCCGCACAACTTCTACGACATGACCTGCGTTGGCGCGAAGAGTCAGCCGATCATCGCGACGGCGTTTCGTTCGGTGATTCGGCCCGAGCATCGCGTTTTCACGTCGCTCTTGATGACCGACTACTTCGACCCTGAAACACGCACGCGCATCGAGGAACTCCTTGCAAAACGTACGGTGTTCTCGCCGCGCGCGAAGGAACTCATTGAGAAGAGCGAACGCCAAGGCGGACTCGCCGCGGCAGATGCGGATGATC
>JBEIJG010000182.1:0-6463 GCA_040380385.1 Phycisphaeraceae bacterium
AATGGAGGATCGGCAGCTGCGCGGTGGCCAGAGGGGCGGGGAGAATATCAGGAACAGCATGGCTTTCAGGGCACGAGTCTCTCGCTGAGGTTTGGGCGTGGATCTCGGGGTGTGAATCTCGGGGTGTGAATCTTGGAGTGCGAATCTTGTGGTGTAAGTCTTGGGGCGTGAATTCAAGCCTCTGACCCTCGACGCGTACGCCGAATCGTCGAACGGCGGCCGATACACTCGCCCCATGGCCGCTCGCGAGACACCCGCCGCCCGCATTGAACGCTTCCTCATGTCCGGCGATGCCGCGGGCGCGATCGGCGCGGCGAATGAGCTGTTGGCGCAGTCGCCGCGAAGTTTCATCGGGCTGCTCGGCCGCGCACGAGCGCACCTCCGCGTGCGTGACAACATTTCCGCCGAGAAAGACCTCAACGCAGCGCTTTCCATCTCGCCGAATGACGAGCTCGCGTTGCTCTTGCGTGCCAACATGGATTTCCATCTCGGGCGCACGGAGCCCGCGCTTGCGGCACTGCGGAGAATTGCGGCGGGTCGCAGCGCGCACGCGCACGAAGCCGCGATCAACTTGTTGGAGTCGTTGCATGGTGCGGGACGTCACGATGAACACGCAGAATTCGTGCGAAAGGGCGGTGCGTGGACGAAGGACGAGCGAGCGCAGTTGCACATCGCGCGCACGCGATTTCGCGAGGATGCCGAAGCAGGCATCGAGGCGCTCAAGGGTGTCTTTCGGTCGCGCGCACACCTGATCGTGCGTCGTTACGCAGGCTTTGAGGCGGTGGGGCACCTAGATCGGATGAAGCGCTATCGCGAGGCGTTTGATTTGGCGACAGAAGTCCATCGCGCAACGACTGGCCCTGTCGATCTCGCGCCTTGGCTTGGACTGGCGGATGAGCAGTTGCGGCTTCTCGCGAAGCAACCGATGCCATTTGTGCCGCGCGCAGAGCATGCTCCGAATCTCGCGTTCATCGTGGCGATGCCACGTTCGGGCACGACGCTGCTCGAACAAATGCTCGATCGACACGAAGCGATCGGTGGCATTGGTGAGTTTGACGGCCTTGACCTTATCTGTCGTGCGATGACGTCGCATCCGATGTGGTTGCGTGTGCCGGGTGCAGTTCCGCAACCACTCGTCGACGATCTTCGTCGTCGGTACCTCGAGGGTGCTGCGCAGATTCGTCGCGCGGGCGCGACGTGGACGCTCGACAAGAGTTTGCGCTCGTGGCGCGCGCTTCCAGAGATTGCGACCATTTTCCCGGGCGCCGTTGCAATTTCGGTCGATCGCGATCCGCGCGATGTCGCGACGAGCATCTTCCTCTCGTACTTCAATCCATCGACCTACGAATGGACCAGCAGTTTCGATGCGATTCGCCAGGTGATTGAAGCGCAGCGTCGCGTTGTTCCTGCGGCGCTCGAGGCACTGCAGCTTCCGAATGAGCGCATCGTGTACGAGGATCTCATCGAGGATCCCGCGGCGGACGCGGCGCGTGTCCTTGCACGCATGGGGCTTGCGATGGACGAGCGCGTGCTCTCGCCGGAACTTAATCCGAAGGGTGCCGACACGCTTTCCCGCGCGCAGGTCCGGCAGCCGATCAACCGCAAATCCATCGGCCGCTGGAAAAACTACGCGTGGGCGTTCGATGACAAGTGGGATGCGGTGGTCGGGGCGCATGACGCGCGGCGACAGCGACGGCCGGCGTAATGTCGTGCGCTCTCCGCACTCGAGCTGCAGCGGGGACGTGCGAGCGGCGCATGCAAATTCCCTTGTTCTCTAGCCATGCACGCATGCGCTGTTTGATGCGCCTGTAGATTGACCGCATGTCTGAACCCGAAGTCTTCGCACTCATCGCGTCGCTCGTCGTCGGCTTCATCGGCTGGGGTTGGCTTGCAACGCGTGGCGCGATGGTTGATCGGCGACTCTGGAGTACGGCCGATGGTCGCATGCGACCAGGTGGAGGCTTCGGCTGCCTTGCAACGATCTTCGCGTGGTTTTCGATCGGTGCCGTCGTCTTCTACGTGCTGCTCAACTTTGCTGCGAGTGATGTGAAGCCCGACGCGAAGTACATCGTGCTCTATCTCGTGATGGGATACGCCTTCGCAGCCGTCAACACGATCGCGCTGCGCGTCTACGGCTGGAAAGTTCCCGATATGTTTGAGCGGCGCAATCGAGCTGCGCACACGTTGTTCTACACCGCAACACTTGCGAGCGTCTGTGCGTACGCAGGTGCGAACATCGGCGATGGGCCTGGCTTTTACGTCGTGATCTACTGCGCGGCGCTCGCGCATCTCGGTCTCTACACGCTCGTCGTTGTGCACGCGGCGCTGAATCGCACCGTCTATCGCATCCTCGTTGATCGCGATCGCGGAATCGCCTTTCGTGCGGGCTGTATGTTTGTGGCGATTGGTGCAGTTCTTGGACGAGCCGTCGCCGGAAACTGGGCTGGATTTGAAGCGGCGACGGGGGACTTCTTTCGCCTCGGATGGCCGACCGTCCTGTTCGTAGTCGCCGACACCATCGTTGCGCGTGTTGCACTTTCGCGCGAAATCGACGGCAATCTCTGGGTCGATCGCGCGACGGGCATCGTCTATTTGCTTGCGGCCGCGGGTTACATCTTCATCCTCGGAGCGCCAGTGTGATTGCGCTCTCGCGCACATTCGACGCAGAAGAACGTCGCGAGATCCGCATGCGCGCGATCTTCGAGGCGGGAAAGCTCGATCCGCGCACGTTTGACGAGGACACGCTGGCGCCTTGTGCGCTGCGCATCGCGCCGTCGGCATGGTCGACGCTGGCCTACCTCGCCGAGCGGTCGTGGCGCGAACTGCGCGCGGCGGAGGATGCGCTGCTCGGCGAACGGCGACGTTGGCGTGCGCTCGGGATACCCGCGAAGTCGCGCGCGATCCTCGCGGCCACGCCGCCGCCATCGGAGCGCGACGTGCGCTTCTCTCGCTTCGACTTCCACTGGACGCGCGACGGCTGGCGCGCGTCGGAGATCAACGCCGACGTGCCCGGCGGTTTCATCGAGGCCGGCGCCGTCACGCGGATCGTTGCCGAGGTGCTACCCGGGTTCGAGTGCCTGCCTGATCCGACGCGTGAACTTGCGCGCGCGGTGTCCGCTCGGCTGGCTGGCCAGTCCGATGCCGGTGTTGCGCTCGTCCATGCGACGAGCTACACCGACGATCAGCAGGTGATGCGGCGGATCGGGGCGGAACTTGCGGCGTTCGGACTGCGATCGCATCTCGCGTCGCCCGTGCATCTTGAGGCCGAGGGCGCAGGCGCGCGAGCACGGCTCGTGCGGGGCAATCGAGCGCCCGCGCCCATCGATGCGCTGGTTCGGTTTTTCCCGGGCGAGTGGCTCGCGAACCTCTCCCGCGCCGATCGGGCGCGTTGGGCCGCGCTCCCGCGCGGGCTCGTGCGATCGAACCCGCTTGCGGCCCTCCTCATCCAGGGGAAGCGGCTGCCGGTCGTCCTCCGCGAACTCGGCATCGCGACGCCGACATGGGATTCCGTGCTGCCTGCGACGCGCGCCGTCGGCCTGCGCGCGCTCGCGCCGCGGCTCGTGCGCGACGACGAAGTGCTCAAGCCGATCTGGGGTCGCGTGGGCGACGGTGTCGCGATCGAAGGCGTGACGCCGCTCAAGGAGTGGCGGCGTTCGCGTATCCTCGCGCGGGTTTTCCCGAAGGCGTGGGTGCTGCAGCGGCGATTTGAGTCGCAGCCGCTTGTCGATGCATCGGGCGAACCCTTCCACGCGTGCATCGGCGTGTACGTGATCGACGGCCGCGCCGCCGGTGCCTACGCGCGCATCGCGCGGCGCCCGCTCATCGATGGGTACGCGCGCGATGCCGCGGTGCTCGTCGATCGCGCACTCGACACGTCGGATGCGGCACTTCCCGAACTCGCCGTTCCGATGTCGCCATCGCGCGACCGCGCGCGTGGATCGCAGTCGCCGCGAGGCGTCTCGCCCGCCGCGGCGCTTGCGGCTTCCGCGCACACAGCCATCCCGAACGAGGTTCACCATGCTTCCCACTGACATGCCGATGCCGCAAGGGCTTCCTGAAGACGCGCGCGAACTCTTCGAGATCTGGGCGCCCGTCACAAGCCGTTGGTCGGGCTGGGCGAAGCCCGTGCTCTTCACCTATGCGCCTCCGGCGACCTCGATCGCCCTGCCCGCATGGTCGTGGGTCGGCGCACCGCCGCTCGGCTCGGGTCGCACCGCGATCGTGGTGGATCTGCCGGGCAACGAAGGCATCGCCTGCGGTCTTTCGCTCGCCGAGCGCGGATTCAGGCCCGTGCCGCTCTACAACAACACGCAAGGCGAGGGTGCCGAGGTGATCGCGCTCGATCCCTTCGTGAGCGGTATCCGCGCGGCCGCGGCCACGCTTGCCGCGATGCACATTCCCGACGATGCGCCGCCGGCCTTCCTTATCGACTCGAACCGTGGCTCGGGCGGCCCTTCGCCCGGTATGTTCGACAATCGCTGGGCGGTGTTCGCGCAGGACTTCCCATCGGGCCGTGCGCTTCTTTCGAGCGGTATCGAGCGCGTTGTCGTGATGCGTCGCGAGGGCGCCATTCGGGTCGACCTTGTGTCGGTGCTGCGGCTCTGGAGACGTGAAGGCGTCCCGAGTGAGCGCTTCGATGTAGCGACCGGTACGCAGAGCGAACTCACCCAGGACATCTCGCTGCTTGCGGTTTTCTCCGGGCACATGTCCGCGATCATGCACGGATTCCGCCAGAACGCCACGGGTGGATTCGGCGCGCGCGTACCGCTGCCCTCCGCAGGCGGCGGCGGCGGGTTCGGTTGAGCGCGGCGTCGTGTGCGATGTGAAAGGGCCCCGGCGACCGGAGGATCCGGAGGCCGCGGCCCGTCGAAGCAAGCCTTGCACCGCGTGTCGTCGTACGGCGTCGCGCGTGCGCCCTGACTCAGTCGCAGAGACCCCACGCAGCGAGAAGCAGCGAGAGATCCGCGGCACCGACGTTTCCGTCGCCGTCGAGGTCGGCCTCGCCAGCCGCGCCCCACGAGGCAAGGAGCAGCGAGAGATCCGCGGCGCCCACCGAGCCATCGCCATCAAGATCGGCGGGACATGGTGCCTCGATGATCTCGACACTCCAGAAGCCGCCGCTAAGAAGGTAAGGGCCGCCCACACTCGGTGTTGAGGTCGCGATCGGTTGGCCGATCGTCCCCGTGAGCGAAAGGCTCTTCAGCGACGACTTGCCGCCGCCGGAAACGATCGCCGATCGATCGATCGACAGGCCTCCGCCGACGCCTGCAAGCGAACTGGCCGCCATGATCGCTGCGACGAACGACGCTGCGGTCGCGATGGATGTGGTGCGCGTCATCGACGGCCTCCGGTCGACTGCGGCGCGACGTCGCGCAGCATGCGCTCGATCGCATCGAGGCGATGGCGGAGTTCGTCTTGCTCGGCCCGCATCGCGTCGTTCTCTGCCCGGAGCGACGCGTTTTCAGCCCGGAGCGCGTCGATCGACTCGGCGACCATGTGCGCGTCGCCGTGGCGGTCGAAACTCTCGAAGAACACCGAGACAAGCGCGCGACGCGTGCCGTCCGCGGCCGAGCGGACACTCGACCAGCGGATTGGTTCGGCCACGCGTGCGACGACGTGACCGACTGCGAAGCGCTCGGTGTCGTCGAGCATCGCGCAACCGGCGACGTCCGACGAGATCAGGTAGTCGCCTGCGGCGAGATCGCCGCGACCGGTATCGACCACCCACATCTCGCCGTTGCCGACGGCGGCGACGAGATGCTGACTGCCAGCGTCACTCGCGTCGGGTGCCGCGAGGTAGGACCCCATCACCGACGGATCGTTCGCCTTCGAAGTCGGAGCGATGCCGTACACGGGCTCGCAGTACGGTCCTTCGTGGGCCTTGCGATTCACGCCGGTCAGGGTGACAAGGATGCCCGGCTCGAGCTTCTCGTCGATCCACGCATGGTGCGATCCGGTGAACGTGTTGTAGCTCACCGTTGTGCCGAAGACGGAGATGCCACCCGCGGAGGCCCCGTCGTTCTTGAAGGTGATCAGCGATCCATCCGGGAAGGTCCGGTTGAAGAAGGTGTTTCCACCGGAGGGCGTATTGACCTCGAGGCCGCCGTTGGTGAGGACGATGTCCGCTCCTTCGCTCATCAGGATGAAGCCATCGGTACCGATGTCGAGCCGCGGCTGGGTGCCGTTGATCCAGAGGCTGTCGAAGACAGTCAGCACGGCGGCGCCAGTCGGAGCGGTGCCGATACCGGTGCGGCCGATGCCCTGTGGGCAGATCGCCACGTTCCCACCGTCATTGTTGAGGGTCAGCGTTGAAACGGCGCCGTTGCTGCGCGCCATGATCTCGTTGTTGTCGAGCGAGAGATTGAGGTTGTTCGTCGCGCCGAGCACGAGGAAGCCGCCACCGGCGAGCGCCGAGTCGGTGCCGCCGTCGACATGCAGCTTGGCCGCCGGGAGTCCGGTGCCG
>JBEIJG010000183.1:0-6404 GCA_040380385.1 Phycisphaeraceae bacterium
CAACCCCACGCGACGCGGTTCAACCCCACGCGACGCGGTTCAACCCCACGCGACGCGGTTCAACCCCACGCGACGCGGTTCAACCCCACGCGACGCGGTTCAACCCCACGCGCCGAGGAGGATCGCGAGGTCCGTCGCTTCGACCGATCCGTCGCCGTTCAGGTCGCCAGCGCCGTTTGCGCCCCAGTTGGAGAGCATGATTGCGAGGTCTGCTGCATCGATCGTGCCGCTGCAGTCGAGGTCGCCGAGTTCACACGGCGGCGCGCACGTGCCGTCACCCGTCGAAGGAACGATCTTGAAGATCTGTCCACCGTGGTCGACGACGTACAACTCGCCGTTGACGTCCTCACCGAAGCTCACGATCTGATTCACAGCTGCGCCTTCGAGCGACGGCGTGATCTGCGTGTTGCGGAGGGTGAATTCCGTCTTCGTGTTGGTGGCCGCGTTGTAGCGGAACGACCACACGTTGTTGCTCACGTAATCCGCGAAGAAATACGTGCCCTGAAGTTCAGGCATACGGCAGCCGCGATAGACATAGCCACCGGTGAGCGAGAAGCCGCCAGAGGTGCCCGAGACGTGCGAGTAGGTGTGGATCGGGGCCGTGAGCGTGGGCGAACCGAACGTGCAGCCCGTGAGACCCGTGTTCAACGTGCCTTCGGTGCAGCGCCAGCCGTAGTTCTTACCACCCGCCGCGCCTGCGAGCTGGAAATCGACTTCCTCAGCCGCGTTCTGGCCGACGTCGCCGATCCACAAGTCGCCGGTTTCACGATCGAACGAGTTGCGCCACGGATTGCGAAGGCCGTAGGCCCAAATCGTGTCGTCGGTCGTCACGCCACCCGCGAACGGGTTGCCTGCCGGAATCGTGTAGTACGGGCTTGCCCCGCCGACGATCGGCTTGATGCGGTGCATCTTGCCGAGGCGCGACGTGAGGTTCTGCGCGGCGTTGTTCGGGTCGTTCGCGCTACCACCGTCACCGACGGCGATGTAGAGATTGCCATCCGGGCCGAAGTCCATCCAACCACCGTTGTGGTTTGAGAACGGGTCAGACCACGTCATCATCACGACGCCCGTTGCGTTGGCGACATTCGGGTTGCTCGCCGAACGCGTGTAGCGCGCGACGTTGTTCGTTCCCGCGTTCGTGTAGTAGACGTAGAACTGGCCGTTCTTCGTGTAGTTCGGGTCAAACGCGAGGCCGAGGAGGCCGCGCTCATCACTCACGCCCGAGGGGTTGTCGACAATGGCGTCAATGTCGAGGAAGCTCGTCGTGAGCAACGTCGGCGTTGCGCTCGTCATATCGACGATGCGAATACGGCCGGCCTTCTCAAGCACAAAGAGGCGCGTCTCATCGCCGGGCGCGTGCGTGACGTAGGTCGGGTAAGTCAGGCCAGTGTTGACGATGCGCTTGGTGCGAACCGTCTGCGCATCGGCGACCGATGCGATGGCGAGCGTGGCGACAAATGCGGCGGTGGCAAACTTCGTCTTCGTCTTCATGGTTCGTCTCATGATTGCGGTCGTCATTTCGGGCGACTTCAGGCTTCTCAGTTTCGGTGAATCTCAGGCGATCTGATCGGACTTCGGCCCTCGCGTGCGCGGGGGCGATCCGAAGGACGAACGAGAGGCGAGCCTCACGAACGCCGCACAGACGCCGATATTCGGAAGATACGCCTAAAACGGTGCAGTTCCATGAACAGTTCGCAGCGAATCGGCGATTCTGCCGTCGCAGTTGACTTCGGATCTGCGATTGCGGCCGCGCGATCGGCGACTTGCGTCCCAAAACCAACCGCACCGACTGCGTTGGAACCCCGCAGCCTTGCGGGCGCGGTTCGCGAGTTGGTGACCGCCGTTTCCGGCTACTGCACGCGTGCACCCGCGCCCGTCGCCGGATCGCGACCGACCCCGAGCGTCTCTTCCAACCGACGGAGCACCTGAAAATAGGCACTCAACGCTGCGTCGATCCGTTTCGCCGACGCAGGATCACCTTCTGTGGCGTCCTCAATCGCCTCGCGGAGCATCGGCCACGACGACGTGCCGTAACCCGAATACCGATCGGTCGCCGCGTAGAGATTCCGGAACCACGGCCGTCCCGGGATTCCCCCTGCTCGGAGCCAAAGTGAGGAAAGCTGTCGAAGCGTCCACGCCTCAGCGCGTGACTGATCTGCCGCACCGTTCTGCGCGGTTTGGCGCTGATCAAAGCGCCGCGCTGGCTCGCGCAACTCATCGAAGCCCTGCGCCAAGCGCGTGCACTCAGCCGCCGCGGTCGCAAGCTTGCGATCCGATGCGAGCTTCGCCAATCGGCGCGCTTGTTCCGCCGCATCAACCACCAAGCGCTCAGCAGAGGCGTGCGGCGCGTTGGCGTTTCCGAACTCCGCGACGAGCGCGCTGGTGATACCCGTGACGAGGCGCGCTGACGCGTAGTCGTCGCCGACCACCGAGCGATACCACGCGACCGTGTCGTAATTCGAGTGGTAACTCGTGCCTTCACCGCCTCCCGCCGAAAGCATGATGCTCGGCACACCCGCGTGGCACCAAAACGCGACGTGATCGCTTCCACCGCCAAGATCGCCGTAACTTGGGCGTCCGGCGTCGTCGCGTCCCCACACGTCAAGCGCAGCGCCTTCGCCGTGAGGCCCGGGCGCCGCGGCGATCGCTTGATCGACGCGCGCGCGAAGCGTTGGTGACACTCCCGCACCCGGCTTCAAACCCATCGCGGCCATATCGAGGTTGATGTAGGCGACCGCGCGATCGGTGAGCGTGTCTCGGTCCTTCTCGACGAACTCGCTTGATCCAAAGATGCCGTATTCCTCGGCGCCCCACGCGCAGAAGACGAGCGTTCGATCGAGGCGCTGGCCGCGACGTGCGAGCTCGCAGAAGTTTCGCGCGCACTCCAACATGCAAATGGTGCCCGCGAGTGGATCGGCCGCGCCGAAACACCACGCGTCGTGGTGTGCGCCAACGATCACCTCTTCTTCAGGAAGCGTGGCTCCGCGAAGTCGCGCGATGACATTCGCTGTGCGTGTGACTTCGCGCGTCTGTTCGACTTCCATGCGAAGACGCAGATTTTCATCGCTCAGTGCGTACGGGCAAGACAGCCCGCCGCGCCAATCTTTCGGCGCTTCCGGGCCCTTCATGCGCGCGAGAATCTGCTGCGCCGCGCCGTACCCAATCGGCTGCACGGGAATCTTCGGAAGCTTCAACGCCGAGAGATCAAGTCGCCGCGCATCTTTCGACGCGAAGACGCCGGGTGTGAGCGGATCACCTGAATACGGAAGCGTGAGAAGCGAGCCGCGTTGAATGCACTCGGGGTTCGCCCAACCGCCGCCATCTGGCCACGTCTTTCCGCGCGCTGCGCCGCTGTCGGCTGGATCGGTGAAAATCACAAGACCAACGCAACCGGCCTCCTCTGCGAACTTCGCTTTGTAGCCGCGGAAATTCCCGCCATATCGCGCGAGTGCGATCTTGCCTTTTGGGTCGACACCAAGTTCTGCGAGGCGCGCGAAATCTTCGCGACGCCCGTAGTTCACGTACACGACGCTTGCTTCCGCGGTACCCGAACCACTCCACGCGTTCCACGCGATGTCGAGATCGGGATGCGCGGTGGCTGGATCAATCGCGAGATTCGGTTCCGTCACACCAAGCGAAAGTACGCCGCGGCGACCCTCGGACGTGACCACTTGCGGCAACAACTCGGCGGGCGCCACGATTTCGAGTTTCGCGCGCACGGGCCGCGCAAGCAGCGGAAAGAACTCCTGCACTTCGACTTCGAAACCTTCAAGTGGAGCGCCGTTCGCATCGACGCCCATCGCGCGGAAGAGTGCCGCGAGGCGTTCGATGGTTCGCGCATCGCCAGCAGTGCCCGCAACGTGTGGCTCCGAGGCGAGTTGCGTGTGAAAGGCACCAAGGCTCTTCGCGTCGGGAAGTCGCGATGCGACCTGCGCCGAGGGCGGAGTGACTGCAAAAGCCGCGAGAAACAGTGCGCTTGTGATCACGAGCGGATCCTTCCGTGTTCGTACTTCAGTGTTCGTACTTCAGTATTCGTGCTTCAGTATTCGTGCTTTAGTGTTCGTAGAAATCGAGATCACGATCGAATGTCTCATCGAGTTGGAACGCCGCAAGAACACCGATCACCACGCAAATCGTGCCGAGCCAGACCGTTGCTTTGAGTGGGTCAAGTCCTGGCGCGTCAGCAGTTCCCTTCATCCAGAGCCAAACCGACGTGATTGGCACCGCCATCGCGCGCACGAAGTTTGGCGCGCTTGTCGCGGCTGTCGCACGAAGATTCGTGCCGAATTGCTCACTCGCGGTTGTGATGAAAATCGCCCAGTATCCAGTCGCTGCGCCAACCAAGCACATCATGGCGTAGAAGTACCACGCGCCCTTCGGTGCCACTTCGAAGAAGAGCACAATCGATGCGCTCAGCGCGACGAGGAATGCGATGATCGTCTTTTTGCGACTTCGAATCGTCTGAGAAATCACGCCGCTTGCAACATCACCGAGTACGACACCGACGTACGCCCAGAAGATGACACGCGCGGGTTCGATCGGCTCTTCGAGTTTCATCGCGCGACCAAGTTCGGGCGCGAAGACGAACATCACACCACCGACGAACCAAATGGGCATGCCGCTCAAAATGACGAGTGCGAAGCGCCAAGCACGGCGCGGCGGCCACAAGAGTTGCAGTGGATTTCCGCGGCGAATCGTCGGTTTTGTGTCACCGATACTGCGTTCTCCGCCATTCGTACCGCCCGCATCCACTCGCGCCTTCTCATAGAGCCCGCTCTCTGAAACACCGACGCGAAGCGCGAGCAGCGCGAGACCCATCACGCCGCCGAGGAGGTAGCAGTGATTCCACGCGAGGTACTTTCCCGCGACTCCCGCAGCCACCGCGCCGCAGAGTCCGACCACGGCGACGATGGTCGTTCCAATGCCGCGCTTCGCCGTTGGTAGAAGTTCGGCAACGAGTGTGATGCCTGCTCCGAGTTCACCCGCGAGGCCAAAACCAGCGACAAATCGCAAGATTTCGTACTGCCACACCTCTGTTACGAACGCATTCAAGATGTTCGCGACGGAGTAAAGCAGGATCGAACCGAAGAGCGTCTTCAAGCGGCCGAAGCGGTCGCCGAGCATGCCAAACGCGATGCCGCCGAGAAGCATGCCGAGGAGTTGCAAGTCGAGGAGACGTTTGCCGATCGCCGTGATTTTGTCGGGATCGGTCACACCGATCGCTTTCAAACTCGGAACGCGCAGGATCGAAAAGAGGACAAGATCGAAGAGATCGACGAAATAGCCAAGCGCGGCGACGAGAATGGCGATCCGTACGTGCGCGGGAGTCTGTGCGGCCTGCGACATCACCGCATCGTACGGGAGAGTACGAGTGCTCCGAAGCCTGAACTCACTTTGCAACAGACTGGGTGGCAGACTGGGTAACAGGCTGGGTAACAGGCTGGGTGACAGACTGTGCAACAGGCTGGGCGACCGTCATGGTGGATGCCGTTCCGCCGCTTGAATTTGAGCTCGCGCGTTGCCGACGAAGTCGTCGCACGATGTGCAACATCACCGTGAGGGGCAACAGCACCATCAATGCTCTCGCACACCACGTCAGCGCGCGTGCAATACGGAACGTCCACGGCGCCGACGCGCGCATGGCTTCATACTGCTCGGACGTCACATGCGTCTCTGGGAAGATTCCAATGACGATCGCGAATCCCGCGTATGCGACGCGCTCGTAACTTGGCAGTCCGACGTCGACGTGCCAACGCTCGAGGTAGCGGAGGTAGCGCGAGATTTGTTCGCCCTCGACGACACCGATGACCACGGTCTCGAGAAAGCTCCCGTAGTAGTCCGACTGATCGTCCACGCGTGGGGAAAAGGTGCGCAAACTGAGCGAGTAGGGCGCTGCTTGTTGGAGTTCCTTCAGATCAATCGGAACGTTGCGGTACGACGGCACTCCACCTTCAAGCATGTCCACCAAACCAACGCGGTCTTGGCCATCGATCTCGTAATGGGTTCGAACGAGCGTATGACCTTTCCCGTCCAGGAAGCCCTCGATCGGCAGAAGATCGAGCCGTTGAAACGGGATCCCTTCATTCGTGAGATACCAGCTCAAACCACGAGACTTGTTGGCGCAGTTGCCAGCGCCTTCTTGAATGCACGCTTTGTACAACTGACTTGGCCGTACCAGGTTGACGCGTTCAGACCCGCGAAACGGGATGGCGCGGATAAAGCCTGGGAGGTCGAGCGTTGGACCCCTCGACCAATCTGACTCTCGCGCTGGCGTCGCCACAAGCGCCATCGATTTTTGATAGGCAATCGGCTGCGTCGAGAGAAAATACGTCACCGCGCCCGCGACAACCAAGAGGCAGCCAAGGGCCAAGAGATCGATGAACCGAAGGACGCGGTCAAACACG
>JBEIJG010000184.1:0-6366 GCA_040380385.1 Phycisphaeraceae bacterium
CGAGGGATGCTCTGCTCGAGGCTTCATGATCGAGCTTCGCCAGTCCTGATGCAGCGGTTCACTTCTTCCACTTGATGCCGCAGCCGACGGACGTAACCTGAATCTCAAGCGGCTCGCCTCCGGAAAGCAGCTCGTCGAGAGCGCGGCGGAGATCTCGCCCCGTCACGGGAATCTCGGACTTTGGTCGGCTGTCGTCGAGTTGGCCTCGGTACACCAGACGATGTGCGCGATCGAAGAGATAGATGTCCGGCGTGCACTGAGCGTCGAAGCGTCGGGCGACCTCCTGCGTCTCATCGAAGAGGTAGGGGAAGAGGTACCCGGCGTCGCATGCTTCTTTCGCCATTTGATCAGGCGCATCTGCGGGAAAGTTCGCAGGATCGTTCGAGCTCACCGCAGCGATCGCGACGCCCCTTGGGATGTAGGTCCGACCGATGTCGGCGAGTTCGTGCCGAATGTGCTTTACAAACGGACAGTGATTGCAAATGAACATGACAAGGAGAGGTTTGCCAACCGCGTCTTGGTCACTCATGCGAAACCCGCGTGGGTCGGTGAGTTCGAAGTGGGGGCAAGCGGTTCCGATCTTGGTCTGCGTGCTTTGCAGTGGAGGCATGGGGGGTATCGTACGGGGCAGCGAGCGCGTCGAGGTTACGCGTGGCGCGTTCCATGAGCTTGAGGAGCCCCGTCTTTCCTATGGCACGCAAGCGCACATCTGCGGAAGACGATTGGGACGACTCCGACGGCCGCAACTAGCCTTGGTCGGAGCGCAGTCGTGCATCTGGTGAGAACGCAAGCGAGTCTGACGGGGATGAACTCGACGGGGATGAACTCGGCGGGGATGACCTTGACGAGGATGAGCATGACGCGCTGGATCGCGCGCGCTTCGACTCAGACACCGCGTTCTGCCCGGAGTGTGGCGCCGAGATTTACGACGCTGCGGACGTCTGCCCAAAGTGTTTCACATGGATCGACGGTGAAACGCGAGGGCGGCCGCTGTCGCGTCGGAGGCAGACGATCCGTCAAACGATCGTTTGGGTTCTCATCGTGACGTTGCTTACAGGCGCGGGAGTCTTCAGCCTCGTGCAGTTGCTCTGATCCGTGCGAGTCGAGCGTGAGCGCGCAAACAACACGAAAGAAGGCCCGCGCGTGCGGGCCCTCGAGTTTGACGAGTTCGAATGGTTGAGCGGCGTGGCCTGATGCCCTCTTGGAGGGCTTCCTCTACACGAAAGCTCCTACACGAAAGCACAGATACGAAAGCACCGACCGCAGAGACGTGCCGTGTTCGTAGTCACGCAACGTCGTCGGCGCGAGCGCGCCACTGTTGCGCTGCCCTCAGTCGCCCGCTCGCCGACCCAGTTGGGAGCGCGGAATCGCTTGCGAAGTCGCTCGCAGTTTCCACGCGCAGGCCTCGGCGAGGGAGCCGTCGCGGGCTCGATGGTTCCTCTTGGGCATCTTGCGGCATCGCGCCCTCTCCCGCGTCTTCAATAGACCGGCGAAGCTTCACGATTCCGCGGTGCTTCCAGTTGTTGATGGTTGTCACGGAGACGCCAAGTGCTTCTGCCGCGTGTTGGTAACTCTTGCCTTCGCACACGATGAGTCGAATCGCGTCCTGTTCATCCCGAGTCAGCAGGCCGAGCGCGGTTTCAAGAATTCCATCGCTCAGTGCATCGTCCGATTTGTGTCGCTTGACTGGCCCGATCTCTGGATCGCCATCGCGTCGAACACGCTCCTCAAGGAGTTCCTTCAGCCGCGATGCGCGGGAGAAGCGCCGCCGGAGCAGGTTGTGCGCAATCTTGAGCAGGTAACTGATCGAGATTTCAAGCCGCTCCAACTCGGGGTGTTGCATGAGGCGGAGGAAGACTTCTTGAGCCAGATCCTCGGCCACATCTGGAGTTGTCGACTTGCGCAGGAATGCGTAGACGCGCTCGTAGTAGTGATCAAAGAGATCGAGAACGAGCGTCGACCGTTGCTGCGTTACCACCATTTCGGTGTCCTCAGGTTTGGAGGGCAAAAACCCTTGCACAGATCGCTAACTGCAGAAACCGTCCTTCCTGCAGTCGGCAAGCGGAGGATACGAACGAGCAGAATTCCTTCCATCGGGTACGTGCCCCAAAGGGCGGAAGCGACTCCCGGTGGCTTGTCACAGCGCCCGATCAAGAGCACCGAGTTGACGGTGTGAGCAGCGACGATTGCAATCCCTTCATAGAGGAATGTTGTGATGCAGAGCGCACAAGGAAATGGCTTCCGTTATGCTGATTTCGAGCGATATGACTGCAACTAAATCCATCACTGTCCTCGTCGTCGATGATCACGCGTTGATTCGCGCTGCACTCGTTTCTTTGCTCGAAGACACCAGTGACATCAAAGTCATTGCCGAGGCGTCGAATGGGGCAGACGCTGTAGAGCTCGCGCACAAACACTCACCAAACGTGGTGCTTCTCGACGTCGACATGCCTGGGGTAGACGCCTTCCACGCCGCGTCACACATCCTTCAGTTGCGTCCGAGTACGGCGATCATGTTCCTCACAGCGACGGATTCCGACCGCGCGATCGGACAGGCACTCAAGGCTGGTGCGCTTGGTTACGTCGTCAAGAGTGATGATCCAAGCGGGATTCCAACTGGTGTGCGCACCGTCTCGCGCGGAGAGCAGTACTTCTCGCCGCGCGCGGCTGAGCGAGTGCGCGGTAACGCCGCTGAGATGCGCAAGCGCAAGGTGACTGGCGCCCGCGGCGAGGCGCTGAGCGATCGCGAGATCGAAGTGCTGCGTTACGTTGGTCGCGGATTTGCGAAGAAGCAGATCGCGGAGATGCTTGGAATTTCGGTGAAAACCGTCGACAAGCACGTCACCAGCGTCATGGAAAAACTTGATATCCACGATCGCGTGGAACTCGCGCTCTACGCAGTGCGTGAGGGATTCATCAGCGCTTGATGGGCAACTCTTCGCCAGACCCGAGTCGCGACTCCTCCACGCGCTCCTCACGGAAATCAGCGTTCGAGGCTCTTTCTGTGCTCTGGCAAGGCGATCGTGAAATCGCGATTTTCAAGCCTGCCGGACTTTCGAGTGAACGCCCTACGCATGGGTCATCCACGACCGATCCGTCTGATGAGCGTCCGCCGCGGAAGCGGGGCGTCGGTGGATTTTCCGCGGCAGAAGATGCGAGCGCGCGTGACTGCGTTCTCGAGCGTGCGAGATTGCAGTTCCACTGGCCTGAGGCGCGACTCCCGCACCGATTGGATCGCCCAACTTTGGGCGTTCTGATGATTGCCGCAGACGCACTGCGCGCGGCGGATCACGCACGCGAGATCCGCGAGAAGAAGTGGACGAAGTACTACATCGCCCGCGTTGAGGCGCGAACAAGCGCGGGGGCGGCGACTGAAATTGTCGGTCGACACCGGGCCTATGTTCGACGAGAGGGCCGACTCGCGCGCTGTGTACGCTCGGGTGGTGATCCAGCGTCGCTCGAGGTCCTTGCGGTCGCGTTGGCCGAAGACGCTCCGCGCCATGCGCACCTCCTCATTCGTCTCGAAACGGGCCGATTCCATCAAATCCGCGTCATGATGGCCAATCTCGGTTTCCCGCTTGTTGGAGATCTCGACTACCACGGGCGTCCGTGGCGCGCGGGTGTCGAGGCGGAGAGCCCAACGCAGCACCGCTCCGCTGCGCGAACGCAGGCGTCGCAGCCGTCACAAGTGGCGCCGAGGGCTTTGACGAGGGCTTTGACGGGGGCTTTGACGGGGGATTTGAAGAGGGATTCGCGCGAGGATTCGCGCGAGGATTCGCGCGGACTTGAACTTCTCGCAGCAGGGCTCCGAATCGACCGTGCAGAGGGACCGACGATCATCGAAGCGCTTCCGGATGTCGCGCAGCAACTTGGTGTGGCGCAGACGATGGTTCAAAAGTTGAGAGGCGCGCTTTCGGTTGCCGCCAGATAGGTCTCAATGGTGGCATCCATGATCGCATGCGCGCGCGCGTTGTGAGCACCATCGATTGCATCACTCCCGCGCACCCACATGGACTTTCCAAGCGCGTTCGTGGCGAACTGCGAAACTGTCCGCCGCCAGCGATTGGCAGTTTCTGGTTCCAACGGCGCCGTGAGCGAACTCGCAAAGCCAACAGGGCTGAGCAGATCGTGAAACCCCGCCGTCTTCTCAAGTAATGTCAGCGTTCCGCCTTCCACCGCGAGAGTCATAGGTCCGACGGTCGGGTCGCCCTTCGGGCGCGCGAAGCCTGCTCCGCCATAGATGCCAACTTCGCCCTCCGAGACAATGACGACGCGCAACGTCAGATTTGTCGCGGTCGAATCGAGCGGTGTCATGCCGGGCTTCGGATACCAGAGGAGCTGGGCATGCACGAACATCGCGTTCTGTAGCTTGTTGCCCTTTTCATGTGCGAGGAGCGCTTCAAGCGGGACATCCGCGAACCAGAAGCTGTCTTCGCTCTCTTTGCGCACGTATGCCGCTGACACCATCTCTCGTCCGAGGACGAGCGGATGAGAGCCAAGCGCGACGAGTTCAACATCGCCAACATCACGGTCGAAGACCCCGTCGAACGCTGAACACCCAGCGAGACCGAAAAGGGTCGCTGCCGCCAAGGCGGTCACGGCCCAAGATTTCGGTCGGTGCGCGTGCGCTCGGCAAGGCCCGATGAAACGCTGAGGTACGGATGCCTTGTGAGCCGTGATTCCAACGTCGTTCATCCCGTTTCTCCTGTCATGCGAAGTGGTGCCTCGCTTGCGAGTGCTCGACTCGTGTCCCGTTCACGCGGCGCGGGAGGCCGCCCGAGCCCGAGCAAACTGATGCTGTCGCGCTCGATGATTTCGCGAAGGACGGTCCGCGCGACGCGCGGGAGACCCGTGCCGTGCACCATCGTGTTCACGCCGTAGATCGCTTCGATGGCGCGCACAGGCGCATCGAAGGGAAATCCTGATGCAAAGAGAACTTTGCGATCGACGCCATGGTCACGGCAAAGTTCAAGTGCATGCAAGAGCTCCCAAGGGCGGGCTGCAACGCCCGCCGTGTGCGTAAAGACGCGATCGTGCTTGGCAAGCAACGCGAGGGTCTCGTGAAGAAATGGCGCGCCGAAACCACCAATGACCATCGCGAGTCGAGGGAACGCCCGCGCGACCTCATCGAGGAGATATGGACGCGCGTACTCGAGCCTTGCGGATGGCGGCGTAGGCCCGGACCAACCGATGAACACCGGAAGCTGGCTCGCCTCGGCTCGATCGAAAATCTTCATCGCGCGGGTGTCCGCAGGATGGAAACCTTGGAGGGCGGGATCGAGCCAGATTCCACTCGCGCCGGCCGAGCGCGCACCTTCCACCAAAGCGATTGCATCACTCGATGTTGGGTCGACCGCACGGGCGTAGAAGAGTCGTCCTTCGCTCCGAGTGACGGCTTCGACGAGATGTGCTTCTGCAATCGCACCGCGGACGTTGTTGTTGCGATAGCCGAGAACCACCGCGGCATCGACGGTGCGAGCTGCACTCTGATGAGACTCGGGCGATGCATCGGGTTGGAGCCAACGACCGGCGGTATTACGGCGCACCGCGCTTGCGACCTCATCACCGAGGTCATCGATGCGCATCCAGAGGCGTGTATCGAGGTCCACAATCATCCGGGTGGAATGTAGCCGAGCAGCCCCGACGGCGCATGGAGTGCGCATCGAGGCCTATACTCGCCGACTATGCCCAAAGCGGTCTGGCAACCTCAAGAACTCGCGCAGGATCCGCACACTCGGAGCGACAAGGCGGCAAAGGTCCGCGACATGTTCGCGTCGATCGCTGGTGCATACGACCTCAACAATCGTGTCCACTCCTTTGGCCTCGACCAGCGCTGGCGCCGCGCTGCGGTTCGCATGGCGGAAGTTCGGCCTGGCGATGCGGTGATTGATGTTGCGTGCGGAACGGGCGACCTGACCGAACTCTTCGCGACGTCCGGTGCAGGATCCGTGATTGGCATTGACTTCACCGCACCGATGCTCGACATCGCGCGCGTGAAGAGCGCTTCTGTGAAGACGGCGAAATCGAGCTCGAATCTGAAGTCGTCGAGTGAGGGCGCGAGCGGCGCCGCGACGTCTCGTCCATCGAGAGTTTGCCCAGAGTATCGCGAAGGTGATGCGATGGCGCTCGATCTTCCCGATGCGTGCGCGGATGTGGTGTCCATCGCGTTCGGGCTGCGCAACGTGAGTGAACCGACCAAGGCGCTCGCGGAGTTTCGCCGCATTCTGCGCCCCGGCGGGCGACTCGTCGTGTTGGAGTTCGACGAGCCCCGGAACGGGCTTATTCGCACGATGAACCGTCTCTACACGCATCGGATCATGCCGTGGACGGCGTCGCTTCTCGCGCGCGATCGTTCGGGCGCTTATC
>JBEIJG010000185.1:0-6349 GCA_040380385.1 Phycisphaeraceae bacterium
CGCATGCCGCCTCCGCAGTGCGGAATGCAGTAGTAGGAAACGGTCGTACCAGCGACCGATGACGGAACCGTCCACGTGAAGCTCGTGCTGGTGGCGTTCAAAGGCGCGTTGAAGAGCCCGCTCGCGGTGCAATTCACGCCACTGGTGACGGTGTGGCTGCCGCCAGTGCGAACGAAGCGCACGGTGTCACCAGGTGCAACGGTGAGTGTGGAAGGGCTAAACGCGAGCCCGGACTGTGTGATGGTGTGCTTGGTCGCGAACGCGCTCGAGACAGCGCCGAAGAGGGCAGCAAGCGAGACGGTGGCCGAGAGAAGGTGGGTGGTTCGCATGGATTTCTCGATCAGGTTGGGGATCGCTTTGGAAACGCGACCGAGGCCACGTTTCGGATCATGTTGGGACCTAGATTCAAACCGATCGGCGCGCGCAAACCAATCAAATTGTGGACGCCTCGCGATTTTTGAGGCGCGCGCGTGAGGTGAGCACGGTCGGAGGCTTGAGATTGCGGCCATTTCGTTATCCTGCGGGCATGATTCGGCAGTCCAATCTTCGACTTGGTCCGTCGCGGGCGGGTGCGTCCGCACTTCTCGTCTCAGTGTGCCTCGCAGTTTCAACGCTCGGGCTCGCGGCTTGTGACAACACCACGGGTGGCTATCCACCGCCGCCACCGCCGTACGAGCCACCTGCCGCTGCACTCGATGCGGCGAAGAGCGAGCAGTTCCAACCGCTTGTGAAGGCACTCGTCGCGCAGCGCGCGGCGGCGAAAGCGCTCGCGGATCACGCGGCGTCTGGCGCGGCCGATCAGCAGAAGTATCAAGAACTCTTCGGGAAGTCGCGCGCCGCCTCAAAGGTTGTGGGCGAAACGGTTGCCGCGGCGAATCTCGACGACAACGAGAAGAGACTCTGGAACGACATCACGTCGCTCGATGATGCGAAACTCGCGGAACTCGCGAAGTAAGCACTACGAGTGCGCGACCACGCATGTCGTGGCGCATGTCGTGGCGCATGTCGTGGCGCATGTCGTGGCGCATGTCGTGGCGCATGATTTCGAACAGGCGACACATCACGCAGCAAAGAAACCGCCCGCAGATATGCGGGCGGTTTTCGTTTGACTGATTGTCGGAGGCAAAGCCGCGTTATTGAATCTCAGGCCGAATGATGCCGGGCAAGAGAATCGTCGTCATGAAGCGGTACGCGGGGCGTACGCCCGTCTCAGTCACTTCGTGGAGCGGCGCTTGGCCTGGATTTGGCTGCATTTGCAGCGCCAATTCCTCATAAATGATGTTCGGTGCATCGACCGATCCATCCATGTACGCGATGTTCACGCGGCCGGTATTCCACAGAGCAGGTGTGTCGATCCAGAGGCCGCCCGCGCCCGTCGGTGGGCGAACTTCGATCACCCAACCTTGGAAGTTGTAGCCAAACGCGTCCTCTTCCGTGATCGTCGCGAGCGTGCGCGACGGCTGCGGAATCTGCGACATCGTCACGGTCTTGTACTGCGTGTTGCGATAAGGCTCCGGTGTGTCGGAGCTCTCGGGATCGGGGAAGTCGTACCACTCGTCCGCGCGGTGGTAGTAGTCGAGATCGCCGACGCCCACGAAACCGCTGAACGAGTAACTGCGCACGCGACCGGTTGGATCCATCGGCGAAACGTACGCCTCGGCATTCTGGTCGACGTACGTCCAGAGCGCGCCTGCTTCGAGACTCTTCTGCGTTTCTGCGCCGCTCACAAGCGCGCCTGATGCTGCGGTGTTGACCCAGCAGTTGCTCACGCCGCGCATACCTGAGTCGGGTGGGAAGCTGTTGGTGCGAGGACTGACGAGGCGACCAGCGTTGTCGGTCGCGTAGGTTTGATTCGCGAGCGCGAGCTGACGCTGGTTGGAGAGGCAGTTGAGCGCGCGTGTGCGGGTCTGCAATTGGCCCATGCCGACAAGCACAAGTGCCACGATGATCACGATGATCGAAATCGTGAGCAAGAGTTCGACCAAGGTGAAGCCGGCACGGGGAGCGCGATGTACTTGCATGGCGATCGGTTTCAGCGGCGTCGGTGACGTCGTCATGGGTTCTCCAGGAGGAATCTCCAGTGGTTGGAGCCTTCGGAGTGTACTACGGGCATCCCGTACTCCAAGGCGGCCGCAACTGCGGAAACCGGACAAGACGTCGCAGAGTGGACGTGTCCGAACGCTGAGGCCCCGCAATCCGCGAGCGCAGCCCTCGCGTCGACCGACTCGCTTATGTTGCGCATATGCCCGAGAATGCCAACGGAAATCCCGCGGAAAGCGCCGCCGCGCAACCCACGAATCGTGCGGTCGGGCTCGTGATCGTTGTTGCCGCGCTCGGCTACTTCGTCGACATCTTCGACCTTTTACTCTTCGCCCTCGTGCGAAAGGCGTCGCTGACCGAGGTCATGGCCGCGGAACTCGCGGGCAAACCCGAAGCCGAGGTCACGCGCATCCTGACCGAGAACGGCGTCTGGCTCGACAACATCCTGCAAACGACGGGCCTCCTGGTCGGCGGACTCGTGTGGGGTGTGATCGCCGATCGCCGCGGAAGATTGAGCGTCTTGTTCGGCTCGATTCTCTGCTACTCGCTTGCGAATCTCTTGAACGCGGCGGTGACCGACGTCGATCCGCAAGGGCCACTTGGTTTCCTGCACGCGCTCGGTTTGGGGAGCGCGATCAACCAGTACGGCGTACTACGTTTCATCGCTGGTTTCGGACTCGCGGGCGAACTCGGCGCTGGCATCACGCTTGTGTCGGAACTCGTGAGCCGCGAGCGACGCGGACTTGCGACGACCTTCGTCGCGGCCGTGGGCATTCTCGGCGCCGTTGCTGGTTACTTCACGACGCAATTCGTCCACTGGCGCACGGCATTTGTGATCGGCGGCGTACTTGGCCTTGCGTTGCTTGCGCTTCGCATTGGCGTGGTCGAAAGCGGCATGTTCCTCAAGTCCGAGCGCGCACATGTTTCGGGTCGCGGCGCATTCTGGAAGTTGTTCTGGCCGCGCGAACGCCTCGTGCGTTGGGTTTCAACGATCTTGATCGCGGTTCCGATTTGGTTTGTGGTTGGAACGCTCGTCAAGTACTGCGATCGAATCATGCCGAGTCTCGGCCTCTCTGGCGCCGAAGCTCCGACCGCCGCGAAGGCGATCATGTGGTGCTACGTGGGACTTGCGCTCGGCGACCTTTCGAGCGGACTCGCGGGGCAGTGGATGAAGTCGCGTCGCAAGTCGATCGCGCTCTTCCATGTGTTGACGGTGCTTGCGATGGTGCTCTACTTCACCGTCGCGCCGAAGTCGCAGTTTGCGTTCTATGCGGTCATCGCGTTCGCAGGTTTCGCGAGCGGCTACTGGGCGGTGTTTGCAACGGTTTCTGCCGAGCAATTCGGCACAAATCTGCGCGCGACCGCGGCGACCATGGCGCCGAACATTGTTCGTTGGTCGGCGGCGGGAACGGGCGGCCTCTGGCTCTGGTTGTCGAGCGCGGAGATGGGATTCGAACCGTGGAAGGCGGCAGTCGCGGTTGCGGCGATCATCATGCCGATCGCGATGCTCGCGACGCTCGGACTCCGCGAAAGCTACGGCACAGATCTCGACTTCAACGAGAAGTAGCCGAACTCCAAGGCCGCGCTACACTTCGCGCCCGCTCCGAGATCACGTCAAAATTCCCGCAGGAATCGCGCCATGAAGTCACTCCACGCCTCCGCCATCGGTCTTCTCACCGCTTCACTTGCACTCGGCGCGTGCTCTTCTGTGCCGACGGGCGCGGGCGTCTATCTCGTGACGGTTGTCGACGCAAAGTCTGGCAAGCCCGTCGAAGGTGTCGAACTTCAAGCGTCGGGTGCGGGAATCCGCGCGCGCGGTGGAAAGCCCGCGCAAGGAACCACCGACGAGGACGGCGAGACGACGCTTGCGTTCGGCAACTGGGGTGCGGTTGATCTCGTGCTCGAGGCAAGCGGTGCGCAGGAGCGATGGCTGATCGCGCAAGAGCGTGTCGCAGTGAACGGCGGAAAGTCGTCGCAATCGCCGCTGCGCATGATCGTCGGTTCAGGCCAAGACGGCGGCGTGTCGCGATACACGCTTTCGATCACGCGCGTCGAGCGCGGGCCGAAGCTCGACAACTGAAGAGCGGTCTTCGCGCCGGCTGCGTCGAAAGTGAGCGCCGCCGGGCGCATGGCGATCCGGCGGCGACCCGGTGGTGATTGGTCTGCAGGAATGTCGGTCGCTGCTCAGCCCCACGCCGAGAGCAGCAGCGCGAGATCCGCAGCACCGACCGTGCCGTCGCCGTCGATGTCCCCGACGCCGCTCGTGCCCCACGCCCCGAGCAGGATCGAGAGGTCCGCGGCGTTGACGCTGCCGTCCCGATTCAGGTCCGCCGGATCGAAGCACAGTTGCGACGCTGTGGACACGCACAGCGAATCCCATGCGACCGCGCAGCAGTAGGAGTCGAACGAGCAGACCGACTCGCAGCAGATCGAGTCGCTGCAGCCCGGTCCGTGCGCCTCGTTGCAGGGGCCGCCGCTGCCGCAGACCTGCGCGCATTCGACCGGTGATAGCGTGGCGGTGCCGAGGATCGCCGCGCCGTTCTCAGCCGAGAATCGGATGAGGTACTCCTCTCCGGCGACCGTGAAGAACGTGAGCGATGCGCCGAAGGGCGAGAGCAGGCATGCGCCCCCCGAACTGTTCGTGCAGTTGATCGACAGGCCGCCGCACGACCGGTACGCCGCGATGGTCGCCTGGCTCGTGAGGGCGCCGGACGCGCAGAGGCGGATGGTCGTCATGCCGGAGCAGGTCGCGCGGAGGATGCGCCAGGTCGCGCGCGTGTCGTTCACCCCGCATCCGGCGGCCACGCCGTCTGGAACGACGCCGGTGGTGTCGATCGTGAAGGTGTTCGGGAAGAGGTTCGACAGGAGGATCGCGTCGGCGCAGGTCTCGCCGCTGCGGCAGGTCGCGAGCGCGCGGTCGGCGCAGAGTGCGTCCCACGAGGTCGAGCAGCAAAAGCTGTCGACCGCGCAGACACTCGTGCAGCACTCGGCGTCGGCGCAACCGGGGTTCGCGTGGACCTCGGTGCACGCGCCGTTCGCGGGGTCGCCGCAGCCGAGGCAGTGGTACTCGGCGCCCTGCACGCACAGCGTGTCCCACTTGACCGAGCAGCAGTAGGGGTCGAACTCGCACACGCGGCCGCAGCACTCCGCGTCGTTGCAGCCCGCGGTGGGGCCTGCGACGAAGCAGCTCCCGCCCGAGCCGCAGGACGGCGAATCGAGACCGGTGAAGAGGACGAGCGAGTCGTTCGTCAGCGATGCGAGGAACGTCTCACTGTCGCCCGAGATCCCGAGGGCGGCCGCGGCGGTCGGCGCCGCGATTCCTCGCGACGCGAGGAACTCGACCGCGGTCCTGAACCCTTCGTCGAGGACCCAGACCGTCTGCGGGAACGATGCGCCCGTGGGAGTCGTCGCCGAGAAAACGATGGTGTCGAGGGCATCGTTCGCACCCCCCACCTTCAGGGTGCTCGCACCACCCGGGAGCTCGAGGATCTGGTCCTCGCTCGAGGTCCGCCGCACGAGCCTGAAGCGCTGCGAGCCGTCGGGAAGCGTGCGCCAGGTGCGCATCAGGATCGTCGAGGCGTCCCAGTTCATGAAGATCACCTCGCCGCTGACATCGGGCGCAGGCACCGAAAGCGCGATCAGGCTCTCGCCTGCGGTGTCGTTGCAGCGGAAAGGCTGCGCGCGCACTTCGCCACCGACGAGCGAGTAGCTCGCGCCTCCGCAGATGTCGGCGAACGGCGCCACCGCCATCACCTGGGGGATCGGCCCCGCGGTCGGCAGCGAGTAGGGCGTGAAGGCTCCCGGAGTCCACCGGTACACGGCGCTCGGTGCGCCATCGCCGAGAAACGCGCGGCTCGGCAGCCCGATCAGCGGCGGCGCCGCGGCCACGACGCATGTCTCGTAGGCGCCGGCGCCCGCGACGAATGCGCCCGAGGCCGCGTCGAATAGGACGGCGTTCGCGAGGAAGTCGCTCGGGTTGGTGCGCCCGCCGACGAGATCTCCGCGCGAGTTGACGCTGCTTGCGATCCACGGGTCGCCGTCCGGAGCGCTCGGCAGCCTGACCACGCCCGTCGCGATCGTCCAGCGATCCGTGACAACCGGCGACTTCAGATCGGGGAAGTATGAGCGGACGACGGTCGACCCATCCCGGCTCAGGATGAACGAGACGTCGGCGTTCTCCGAGGCGTTCGTGTAAAGCACGATGGGCTCGCTCCCGCCGATGGCTGCCGTGCCGACGAGTGCCGCGGCGAGGTGCGCGGCGCGCGGAAGGAGAAGGGACAAGGTGTTCCAGGTCATGGCATGGTTCCTC
>JBEIJG010000186.1:0-6336 GCA_040380385.1 Phycisphaeraceae bacterium
CGTGGAAAGCCCCGTGGAAAGCCCCGTGGAAAGCCCCGTGGAAAGCCCTCTTGGAAAGCTCGTGCAAACATGAACGCGTCTACCGCTCTCATCGCAGTCGTCGGAGTTTTCTCAGCCATCCAACTTCCACTATCCGCGGACTTCATCGCCTTTGACGAAGCGGTCTCGGGCGACGCTTCGGACGACCGCTTCGCGCCATCGCAAACCACGCTCGTCGCAGGCAACAATCTGCTGCGCGGATCCTTCGGCGTGAGCCCGACGCCTGATGTCCACGACCTCGACTACATCACCTTCACGGTGCCGGTCGGACATCAACTGACTTCGTTCGTCGTCGCCGATGCGAACGTTGGTGGAGCGTTCAGTTTCGTGGCTATCGAGGCAGGCCCGATCATCACGATTCCTGCCGATTGGACTTCGGTCAATTCGCCGCTTCTCGGTTGGGCGCACTTCGGTACCGCGTCGATCGGGCTCGACATCTATGAAGAACTCGGGAACGCGCCCGGCGCAACCGGATTCTCAGGTCCGCTCCCCGCGGGCACGTACGCGCTGTGGATCATGGAACTCGACGCAAGCAGCGAGTACTCGTACTCGTTCTCGCTCGGAGTCATCGAGATTCCAGCGCCGGGTGCGTTTGCGCTTCTTGCTGCGGCTGGCGTGATTTTCCCGCGACGACGACAGCGCTGACGCCTGTGGTCGCTGATAGCGAGGTTCGGACACGCAGCCGATCGGTACATTGCTGGCCGTGTCACGGGCACCAAAGAATTCCATACAGAGAGCTCGCAGTTCTGCGGCGCGCACACTCGATGTGTTCGCCGTCGCCCTCGCCGCAACGTTCGTGACCTCCGCGTACGCCGAAGGCGGGAACCCGTTCCTGCTGCAGCAGGTGCATGAGATCATTCGAACGCAGCCAGCAGATGGAACTGGGGCACGTTGGTTCGCGCTCGCGCGGCCTTGTATTGGTATGGACGTCATGCCGGGCATGCAAGGCATGTTCGGTGCGCGGGCATCAGCTGCGGCCTCCGAACCGTTCTCGCTTTGGCGCGATCGTCCATCGGCGATCGAAACCCCGCTCGCGAAAGGCGCGTTTCCCGATCCGCTCTTTTTCGTCGTCAATCCAGTCCGCAACGTTCTTCAGGCTGCGCGTGATGACGTGGGCATTCGTACCGATCTCTACGAAGCCTTGTTGTGGCAAGCGGCTACCGATTCGCTGCCCGACCAGCGTTCGACCGCGGGCGCGGCGCGCTTCAACGCACGCGTCGATGCGCTCCTCTTTCGAGTCGAAGGCGAAGGCATGGGCCGCGTCACGATGCAGTTTCGCGACAACGAAATCTGGCCGAGTGCCACGCAAACGATGGCACGCGACGTCGGTTCGATCTCTGATCTCGATGAACTCGCAAGCGGGCACCCAACCTCACTGCCACGACTCTACTACGCGCAGAGTTTCGCCAACGATCGCTTCCTCGTGCTTGCTGGCAAAGTCAGCATGAACGACGTGATCATGAACAACATCTTCGCCAACGATGAGACGCGGCAGTTTCTCTCACAACCCTTCACTGGAAACGACGTGTGGCCCGTCTCGTTTCAAGATCACTCGCTCGGGGTTTCGTTCACGTCGCTGCCAACATCGTGGCTCTTTGTGAATGGAAGCGTCATCGACGCGGGCGGAACGCAGGACCCGTGGATCGACGCCAACTTCGGCAACGGCTACGCGCTCGCAACCGAAGTCGGGCTGCTTGCTGAACTCTCGGGACTACCGACGAGAGTGAGTTTCGCCTGGTGCGGCACCGACGCAAACGACGACACCGCACAGGGCATCGCAACACCCGGACTTTGGGGCAACGCCTACGGGCTCACCGCCCAGTCGCTCATCCAAAGTGGTCTCGGCGTCTGGTCGCAGTGGACATGGGCCGATGAAGATGTCGCTTCGAGCGCTCAGAACGAAGTCGCGCTCGGGGTGACGATTGATGACTGCTTCGGCCGCCAAGGCGATGGTTTCGGCACAGCCATCGCGTGGAGCAAACCCACCGATTCCACGCTCGAAGACCAAGTTCTCCTCGAGAGTTACTACCGCATGCAAGTCACGGGCAGCGTCCAAGTTTCGCTCGATACGCAGATCTTGATGCCCTCGGCGAATGACGGCGTCGAAGACCCAACCGTCATCGGGTCACTGCGCGTCGTTTGGCGATTCTGACGGGACATTTCTCACACATCGACCGAGAGAGAATCCGGACAAACTCGCGTACGCCGCTCCAAACAACGAGGTCGCGGGTTACGCTGTACGAGGTGGTCGCATCGCGCCCTTCGCTCGTCCGTAACAAACCCAGTTTCTTGCTTCGATACGCAGTCAAACGCCTGCGCTTTTCGATGACAAGTCTTGGCGGCCGTCCTGCCGTGACGTACGCCGCGTACCGCACGGCGAGCACCGCGGTGCATCACGCGATTCGCAGCGCAGGACTTGGTGTTGCGACAAAAGCGCACATGCTCGCGGCGGGCAATCTCGTTCCTCGTGTCTCGCAACGCGAGCGTTTCGCACACCAGAGTTCGATGCTCCCGAAGTCGTGTCACGTCGGCGATTGGGCGGTGCGGCTTGGCATCATCGCCCCACAACGTGAAGCGGATATCGTCATCATGCTTCGCGACCCATGGGCTGTTGCGCACAGTCTCTTTGTGTTGAGTGCGGCGAGCGTGTATCCCGAGTTCGCAACGCCCCCCACCGATACGAAGACGCGTGAGAAACTCGTGGATCGTGCCGAGTCGATCTTGTTCGGCGAATTTCCCACCGATCTCATGATTCGTTGGATCCGCGAAGACGCAGCGGTTGCGCTTGGTTGGAATCCGCTCAACGAATCCTTCGATGCCGAGCGCGGAACGCAGGCGTATGAACATGGACCGTGGCGCGTGCAGTTGTTACGTGCCGACGTACCCGACGAGCAGAAGTCCGACGCGCTTCGCGTCTTCTTCAAGCGCCCTGGGATTCGTGTCGAACCGAAGAATGGCGCACTTTCGTTTCCGCACGTGAGCACTTCGATGGCGGAGATTGCACGCGCGGCCATTGCGCGACGTCCCGACACTGTGGCCGCCACGGTTGATGGCGCGTTCTGCAGACACTTCTGGTCAGAGCGTGATCGCGCTGCGATGCTTGCACGTTGGGCACCACGCGCGACGTGATGCGAAGTTCCTCGAGGTTCCTCGAGGTTCCTCGAGGTTCCTCGAGGTTTTACGAAGCGCGCGATCGGACACGCGCAACGCTCGGTCACGTACCACAAAACGTGCGATATCCCGCGAATTCCGCGGGCGCAGGCTCACGGTAGTGCGCGTCGCTCGGGTGCGGATCGAGTGGCCGTTGCACCGCGCGGACGAGCAAATCAAACGGCGCCGAATCACCCGCTTCCGCAGCAGCGAGTGCTTCTTCCACACGGTGATTGCGTGGAATGATCGCGGGATTCGCCGCGCGCAATCGAGACGGCGCAGCTTCGCCACCATCGACTTCGCGCGCAAGTCGATCGCGCCAACGCGCGTGCCACTCGACGAACTTCGACTGTGCGGCCGCGTTGCACTTCGACACGTCACAACAATCGCTCATGCCGCGCGCCAAGCCGGCCAACATCGCAAACGTGTTGGTGAAATCTGCGTTCGAAGCGTGCATCCACGCAAGAAGATCGCGCGCGAGCGCGCCATCGCCCGACTCTTTCGAAACGAGACCCAACTTTGACCGAAAGCCCGAAAGCCAGGCTTCTTCGAACGCCGCCGGAAACAACGCAAGCATTTCGTTCGCGCGATCGACGGCGCGTGATTCTTCACCTTCATGCGCGATGAGAAGCGGTAAGAGCGACTCCGCCAGTCGCGCGAGATTCCACTGCGCGATCGCAGGTTGTTGGCTGTATCGATAGCGACCAAAGCGATCAATCGACGAGAAGACGCTGTCAGGGTCATACGCATCGATGAACGCACATGGGCCGTAGTCGATGGTTTCGCCGGAGATCGTCATGTTGTCGGTGTTCATGACGCCATGCACGAAGCCAACGGCCTGCCACTGCGCGATGAGCCGCGCTTGCCGCTCAACGACGCGCCCAAGAAACCGCTGCACCCGATCGGGTTCGCCAATGAGATCGGCGTCGTGACGCGCAATGGCGTAGTCGGCGAGTTGCGCGAGCACCGCAGCATCGCCGAGTGCGGCGGCATATTCGAACGTTCCAACGCGCAGGTGACTCGCGGCCGTTCGCACGAGGACCGCGCCAGGCTTGAGTCCGTCGCGTGGGATCATTTCGCCCGTCGTCGCCACCGCAAGACTGCGCGTGGTCGGAATGCCGAGCGCGTGCATCGCCTCGCTCACGATGTACTCGCGCAGCATTGGCCCGAGTGCGGCGCGCCCATCGCCGCGTCGTGAGAATGGCGTCTGGCCTACGCCTTTCAGATGCAGGTCCACGAGCGCACCCGTTGGCGTGCGCTGTTCGCCGATGAGCATCGCACGTCCATCGCCGAGCATCGTGCCGTGCCCATACTGGTGACCTGCGTACGCCTGCGCGATCGGTTGCGCGCCAGGCGGGAGCCACGCGCCAGTCGCAAAGCGCGCGATGTCGTCGGATGAAAGACTGGCCAACGGCGTGCCGAGTTCGCTCGCGAGTGCCGCGTTTGAAACGACGAGCGCTGGCGCAGGAAAGCGCGCAGGAACCGCAGCGGCCCACAACGCATCCGGAAGGGATGCGTACGTCGCTTCGATGTTCCATCGGGCGGAAGTACTCGTCGCGTTTGTCGCGGTCATCCCGCACAGGATACGACGCGGCGCCGCGCGACTGCTCACCTCCACGCCTCGACGCCTCGACACCTCGACACCTCGACACCTCGACACCTCGACGCGTCGAAGAACGCGCACACCGTTTCCACAATCTCGCGAGTTTCCTGTCGCTTTCACGCGAATCAACCGTACGTTTCCAAAGTCGAACTTGGGGGGCGCTCAGAAAGTGGGCGTCCATGTACGAAGTACGGTCGAGCGAATGCACGCTTCAGCGAACTACGCCGCCATCACCTCGCGTCGGAATCGACTCGCGGTCGTTCGGTTGGAAGTCCAACCGAGGCTCTGACACAAGCCCTACCGATCGAGACGCCACAAGAACGGCGACAAGAACGGTCACGCGACACGCCGCACCATTGGCGGCATCGTTGGCCCTCGTCACGCTCGGACTCGCGGCGTTCTCCACGCGCACCGCAGAGGCGCACGGCTCGATGGAGGATCCGCCGAGCCGCGTCTACAAGATCTTCCAACAGAACCCACAAACCCCGCAAAATCCAGCGGCAGCGGCGGCGATTGCCGTCGGTGGTACGCAGCCGTTCTACGACTGGCACGAAGTTTCGCGCAACATCCCGAGCCACAATTACCAAGGCGAGATTCCCGACGGCCAACTCGCAGGCGCGGGGCGCGAGAAGTACGCAGGCCTCAATCTCGCGCGCACCGATTGGTTCGCCACGCCGATGACCGCAGGTCCGCGCGTCTGCCGCTTCTGCGCGATGACGCCGCACGACCCGAGCTACTTCCTTGCCTACATGACGAAGCCAGGCTACGACCCGCGCCAGCCACTCAAGTGGAGTGATCTCGAGCCGATCACAGGCGGCGACACCGCGACGCTCACTGGTTCGTGCGGCAAGTCAGGCAAGGAGTGTCAGTGCGGCGCGAGTGGCGCACCGATGCACTACGTCATGACGCTTGAGATTCCCGAGCGCGTTGGTCGCCACGTACTCTTCGTGATTTGGCAGCGGGACGACCCCGCGGGCGAAGCATTTTTCTCGGCGAGCGATGTGGATTTCGGCGGCGTCGATTACGGCGAGGAAGGCGAAGGAAACGACCCCGCGTTGGTGCCGTTGGCGACGAGTTTCGCGTGGACGAACACGTGGCAAGGCGGCGGACAAGCCGAGATCACCGTGACGAATACGTCGCCATACGCCGTGCGCGGTTGGAAAGCGGAATTCGATTGGGTGGCGTCGATCACGAACTTGTGGAACGCGTCGTACACGCGTGAACTCGATCACTACGTGGTGACGAACGTCGGGTGGAACGACGCGATTCCTGCAGGCGGAAGCGTGGCGTTCGGATGCGTCGCCAACGCGACCGGCGCGATGCAAGCGCCCACCAACCTTGTCGCGTGGGGACGACTTCCTCCGGGCAGCGTGCCCTGCCCCGCGGATCTCAACGGCGACCGGGTCGTCGACGCGGCGGATCTCAGCGTGGTGCTCACCAACTGGGGCCTCGCATCGGGTGGTGCAGGCGGCGGCGACGTTGACGGCAATGGCAGCACCGATGCCGCCGATCTCTCGGCCCTGCTCGCCGCATGGGGCGACTGC
>JBEIJG010000187.1:0-6312 GCA_040380385.1 Phycisphaeraceae bacterium
CGTCGAGCGAATACCAATCTTCTCGACCGTCGCGATCGAGCCGCCGATGTTCACCGTATCGCCTGGCCTCAGCACGCGGTCAGCAAGCACCGACGCGCCACCGAAAAGATTCGCAAGCGTCTGCTGCGACGCAAGTGCCAGTGCCGCGGTTCCGATGCCAAGCCCTGCGATCACCGCTGAAAGATCGAGGCCGAAAATCTGTAGCGCCGCAGAAACGCCGAGTAACCACACCAACACCGCCGCAACCATCCGCGCGATCTTCACGATCCCAATGCCTTCGGTCACACCGCGCGCAACAAGCTTCGCCTCGAGCACCTCTGACATCGCACGAATCCAGCGCGCAACGGCCCATGCCACGATGAGCGCCGTCGCAGCGCGCGCGCCAAGCGAGAGATTCGCCCGCGCAGGCGCGCTCAAACCAAGCAGTTTGTCGGCGAATTGCATCGCAACCAACGAGAGCAACACCCCCGTTGGCGCCGACACCGCCGCGAGCGATTGCGCAACGGGTCCGAGTCCGCGATCGGCACCAGCCTTCGCAACCCGCCCGAGGACGCGCGATGCAAGCCAACCGACGAGTGCACCCACCAGTGCGATTCCTGCGAGTCCGATCCATTGCCAGAGATCGATCTCTGCGAAGCGAAAATCGACGAGAAACGCAGGCAGATTCGCCACCCACCACGAACCGAGCGCGCGACTGAACTGCGGGATCTTCGCAACGGTCTCGGGCGCAAACGACCAACGTCCGTCGTCCTCGCGCACTTCGACGGGCATCACGTCATCGCCGATCTGAATCTCACCGACGACGACCGGATCGGGCAGTCCGTCTGCGTCGTCGCCATCCACCGCTTCCGTACGATCTGGGATCTCGTTGAAATCAATCCAAAGTCGCTCATCGAGAATGAGCTTCAGCGCGCGCGCCAACAACACCGGATCGGCGCCCTCAGGCCAACCACCCGTTGGCTCGGCGAGGTAGCCCGCGGCTTCATCCCACGCGCCATCGCGTGCGAGCATGAGGAACCCGTAGACCGCGTTGCGAGCTGTGGCCTGATTTCGCTCAAGATTTCGCTCAAGATTTCGCTCAAGACTTCCATCGGAAGTGGGCTCGCCGCCCTCCACTTCGCCTGACGTGTCACGCCCCGCGTCATCTTTCGCGCCCGAGGACGGCGCACTGTTTCCCACATCCACCGACTCGCCTGCGCGGGGCATCGGAGTCGATGCCGCCTCGACAGGCGCAGCGAACGCCACCCACGCGAAATTGATGGCACACACAGCGGAAAGGAAGTTTCGAAAGCCTGTCGAAACGCGGGGGCAGCAGCGCGAAATCATGGGTTTCCTCATCGGAATCGAAACGCAAGACGAGCCTCACAAGATACCGCGGCCAACTTGTGGATGGAGTTTGAGGGCGAGGTCGGTCAACCCTGTCTACCTCGGCGAACCGCATCCCATTTGTGGAGCCATCGCCATGACCCCTCAGACGCTCACTTCAAAAAACCACACACTCCCCGCCTCTGTCGTTCGTCGTCCACTGAACCCCACGTTTGGCCTTTCACTCGGCTGTTCCTTCGCCGCGCTCTTCTCTGCCAGCGCGTTCGCGTCAACGCACGCGGCGGCACCGGCCGTGCCGCAACCGTTGATGAGCACACTGCCGAAATTCGCCTCCGCGCCACGATTCGAGTCGGCGAAGCAGCGCGCGCTTCGCAACGCGGGCGCATCGATCGCACCCAAGGGACCGATCGAAGCACCAGCAGATATCGCGAGGGCATTCGGACTTCTGCGCGGTACAGCGTTCCAACTCGCACCCGCCGCGATCGGCGAATTCGGACTCATGCACGTCACCGTGATTGATCCACGCAACGGCACGCCACTTGAGATCGCACTGCGACCGAACTCCGTTCGTACGCCAGATTTCAAGCTGATTGCCTCGAACAGCGCAGGTCAGCCCATCGAAGTGCTGCCGTCTGCACCGGCGACCGTTCGTGGCTCGGTGGTCGGCGTACCGAATGCCCTCGTCGCGGGCTCGTACCTCGACGGAAATCTCACGCTCGCGATCATTCTCCCCGATGGCACACGCATCAATATCGACCCGCTCACACTTGCGCTCCCAAACGCGCTGCCTGGCGATCACATTGCATACACGACCGACGACATCGCTGAGCACGGCGGCTTCTGCGGCGTTGACCATGAAAAAGATCATGGGCACGGTGGCATCGAACAAGGCGAAGGCGGTCTCGCCGACGACGGCGGAACCGCGGGCGTGAGCGTCTGGGACACGCAGATCGTCATCGACTGCGATTTCCCGTTCTACAACCGCGCCGGCGGCACGATCAACGCCACTGCGCTGCGCGCTGAGACAATCATCAACATCTCGAATTTGCAGTACACCAGTGAAGTCGGCATTCGACATCTCATTTCGGGGCTCGTCGTGCGCAACACCGCCGCGAGCGACCCGTATGTAGGCACTGACCTGTGTGTCGCTGGCACAGAGCTACTCAATCAGACCACGACTCTCTGGACGAACGTCCAAGGAGCACCGTTGAGCTCGCTCACACGCGACATGGTGCACATGTTCACTGGGCGCATCTCCGGCGGAATCGTCGGTTGCGCATGGATCGGCGATGTGTGCGCCAGCGCGTCGGACTACGTTGCACACGGCGTCAGTGCCATCGATTTCGTGCCGAATACAGGGCTCAGCACCGATCTATTCGCGCACGAAGCCGGTCACAACTGGGGAGGCGTGCACTGCACATGTAACTCACCAGCCTCGACGATGAATCCGACCCTGACCGGTGCGAACACGTTCCAAAACAGTCCATCGATTGCGACCATTACCTCTTGGCGCAACGCGCACTCTAGCTGCCTTGATGTCACCGGCACGGCGACGGATGGATGTGGCGATCAACTCGCTGGATCCTCGTGGATTGCGCATCCCTCGCGTTTCTCAAACGACGCCGACTGCTGCGCAGTCGTGTGTGCGAACGACATTTTCTGCTGCGGCACCGAGTGGGATGTCATCTGCGCGAATCGTGCGCTCTCCACGTGTGTCAACTGCGGATCCGCAGGTGCGGGAAGTCCGTTCGTCGCGCACGCGACGCCTGGTTGCAACGACTTCGCCTGCTGCGCCGCGATCTGCGCTGTTGATGCGTTCTGCTGTGACTCCTCATGGGACGACTTGTGCGTTTACCGCGCGGAAGCCACGTGCCGTACCGGCGATACGTGTGGAGAGGCGAGGCTCATGGCACCAGGCGCTGGTGTCGCTGGCTACAACTTCAACACCGCGGAAGGCATCGTGCTTCCCGATGTGTCGAGCTGCGGTACAGGAGACACGCGTGCGACATGGCGGAAGTTCGTCGCTCCATGCTCGGGTTGGATGACGATCACGGCCTGCACCGATTTCGCAGAATCGCAAATGACGCTTTCGCTCTGGGACGCCGTCGTCTCGTCGGGCATCATTGGATGCGGCGGTAACGAACTGCGCTGCTCGACAATCGGCGACCCAACATGCAGTACAAGCAGCGTTCAACTTGAATACGCCGTGCAAGCTGGAGAGGCATACTTCCTGCGCATTTCCGCGGTCAATGGCCTCAACGCCGCAGGCACGCTCTCGGTGACCTGCAGCCCAGTTTGTGGCGGCAGCGGTTCAGGGAGCTGCACCGCTTCGCATGGTCCTGGTTGCTCGAATGCTGAGTGCTGTGCGACCGTGTGCAATCTCGATCCATACTGCTGTGAAAATGCGTGGGACACGATCTGCGTGCAAGAAGCGCGCGCCAACTGCTTCACCGCAGGCGATCTCGATTTCGACGGCGATGTTGATGCAGCAGATCTTTCACTGCTTCTCTCGTCTTGGGGCACTGCGTCCGGCGACGTCGACAGCGATGGCGACACCGATGCGGCGGACCTTGCGGTACTGCTCGCAAACTGGGGTTGAGTTCGCACAAAGCACTTGATCAGCTGTGAAACGCCCCGTGCGACAGCATCGCACGGGGCGTTCTTCGTTTTGAATCACAGTTTTTTCCGCACGATTTTTCCCGCGCTTTCACGCCGAAACGAGGCGCTTACACCTCGACTACACCGGTCGAGTCGCCGAAGCGATCAATTCGCGCGCCAGTTGCTTGCGCAATTCCAACATGCAAATTGCAAAGCGGCGTACCCGGCTCGCAGCGCACGACTTGTCCGCGCGCCTTCACGCGGCCACCGGCGACGAGAATCGGCAAGTCATCGTGGTTGTGACGATTGCCATCGGTGATCGCGCTTCCGTAGAGCACCACCGTTGCATCGAGGAGCGGTCGTCCGTTTTCTTTCGTGCGCTTGAGCGCGCGAAGGAACGCCGCACAACGCTCGACTTGAAATCGATTGATCGCGGCGAAATGCGCCATTTTCTCAGCGTTTCCGCCGTGATGCGAGACATCGTGATGCCCATCAGAAACGCCGATCTCGCGATAGGGCCGATTCGAACCTTCGTTCGCGAGCATGAGTGTCGCGACGCGCGTCGAGTCGGTCTTGAACGCGAGCGCGAGCACTTCGCCCAAGAGGTCGATTCGTTGCGCGAGGTCGTAGGGGCCGCCCTCGAGATTCGGCACGTCACCCACTTCCAACTGCGCTGCAGCGTCGAGATCGATGCGACGCTCAAGATCACGCACGCCTTCGAGATACTCATCGAGCCGCGCGCGATCTTCGGTTCCAACGACGCGCGAGAGACGCTTCGCTTCACGCACCGCGCCATCGAGGATCGAACGTCGACTTCGGAGCCGCGCCGCCGCATCTTCAGGCGATTCGGAGGTTCGCCCGAAAATGCGTTCAAACGCCGCACGAGGGTCGGTCTCTTTGCCGTTCGGCAGACTCTCTGATTTCCACGAGATGTTCGCGCTGTAAGCACACGAGTAGCCCGAGTCGCAGTTTCCTGCCGTCATCGCAGGCTCGCTGCCGAGTTCAAGCGATCGCAACCGCAGCGATTTCTGCTGCGCTGCAAGTTGCGACATCACATCATCCGCGACCGCTTGATCGATCGACCGCCCCGCGCGAATGTCGTCGCCTGCCGTCTTCCGCGGCTGCGCGCCCGTCAAGAAGCACGCGGCGCTGCGCGCGTGATCACCCGGGCCATCGCCATTCGCCTCGGCATTGCGATGCCGAAGCCCGGTGTAGACCGCGATATCGCGCTGAAACTCCGCAAGTGGTGCGAGCGTTGGCGAAGGAATCCACTTCCCCGCTGCATCGACCGCTGGCCGCCATTGATCGACGTTGACGCCGTTTGGAAAGAAGAGATACGCGACGCGCGTTGGGGTCGCGAGAACTCCCGCACTGCCAGCATTCGCGACAGCTGCCATGCTTCCAGCGTTCGTCGCCGCTGCGGCCGTGCGCGCGAAACCTGACATGAGACCGCGCGGAAGCATCGCGTCGAGAAGCGGCAGCGCGATGGTGCAACCGAGACCTCGGAGTGCAGTGCGTCGATCGAGTAGCGGCGGTCGCATGTGCGGAATGTACGCCGAGATTGCGTGCAGGCAATTACCGCGCGATGGCTTTCGGCGAATCGACGCGCGTTCGGAATGCATCCGACCGCACAATTCCTTCGACAAGTTGCGTGAACGCGCCGTGCGTGCGAAGCTCCTTCGCGAGATTGTCAACGAGCGCATCATCTGCATCGGCCGTGCCGCGGCCGAGTGCGTACACGAGAAGTCGACGCGCGACCGCACGCTCAAACCCATCGCTTTTCTCGAGGAAACGCTCGACGCCCGCAACACCCGCGAGGATTGATCCGTCCGGAAGTTCCGTACGATCGTCGATCACTTCGCCATCGACTCGCTCGCGCAAGCGGCCGTCAACATCGATCCTTTCGAACGCCAGGCCGAGCGCATCCATCTGCATATGACACGACGCGCAATCGGGATTTGCGCGATGCAGCGCCATCAACTCGCGGATCGAAAGCCCCTTCTTTTCCTCGCGTGTTTCCGGTAGTTGTGGCACACCAGGCGGTGGTGGCGGCGGCGCTTCATCGAGGAGTGCCTCGAGCACCCACTTGCCGCGCTTCACTGGGCTTGTACGCGTCGGGTTACTCGTCGCAAGCAGAACCGACCCGTGCCCGAGCACGCCGGACGGCCGCGCTTCAGGCACCTCAACCGCGACAAACGCGCTCGCATCGGCGGCCTCGCGTACGACACCGTAGTGCCGTGCGAGGTGCGCATCGACAAAGGTTTTTCTCGAAGAAATCAGCGCGCGCACCGGAAGCTCACCGCGCACGACCGACTCAAACAAAAGTTCGGTTTCACGGCGCATCGACGTCATGAGCGCGCGATCAACACTCGGATAGAGCTTCGGATC
>JBEIJG010000188.1:0-6306 GCA_040380385.1 Phycisphaeraceae bacterium
CGGCGTTTGTCGCATGAAATTGCACGATGGATCGCGAAAGTCATGCACAGTTTCCCTCGACGCATGCGACGTGGATCGTCGAATCCCTCGCGAACGGCGAGCGTGGACTTCAGCTGGCACAACTCCGCGTGATGGAGCGTTACCGCGATGCGCTCATCGCGTACGCAGGTGCACTTCCCGCGCGAGCGATCGCCGAGCCCGCCGAACTTGTTGCTGGTTTCTTCGCGCGTCGCGTGACGGTCGCTGGGTTCTTCGACGCATGGCGTGCGAGCGGGCTTCCCCTTCGCCGCTATCTCATGAACGGACTTTCGCTTGACGCGCGCACGCTGTTGCGAAGCGAACGGCGCGAGGCGGAACGCCGCCGGCGCTACGCAACGGAAGAAGCGGCTGAAGCGCATGAGCGCGCGCGGCGTGAGGCCGACGCGGAGGCGGTGTTTGAGCGCGCGTGGGCGAAGGCGGTTGTTGCCGAAGCGTGCGAGCGCGTGCGGGCGGAACTGGCGGCGGCGGGTGACGCGCACGCGTGGGAGGTGTTTGAGGCGCATGTGATGCGCGGCGAGTCGTATGGACAGATCGCAGGCGCGCTGGGCATGGCAAGTGCCGAAGGTGACGCGCGCGTGAGCGAGGAGGCGCTCGCGGTGCTTGTGCGGCGTGTTGGCCGACGGATGCGCGCCGCGTTGCGGGCCGTGCTTGCCGAGGAGGGGGCTTCGGCGGAGGAGCTCGAGCGCGAGTTGCGCGTGGTGCTGGCGAGGCTGCGGGCGTGAGCGGGGGCAGGTCGCGCGCCTGGCTCGACGACGCCGCCGCACGGGCGCGATTTGCCGCGTTGGTGGAGGGGGAGGGGGCGGGTGTGGACGACGCGGATTCAGCCACACGGCTGGACGAGGCCGTGGCGTTTGCGCAGCCGCGTCGAGGGCCGGTGCGATTTTCGCGATTTCAAGCGTGGGTCTTCCCGCTCGCGATCATCTTCGTCTTTGCAGCCATGCACGCGGCGCGGGTCGTTCCGAGCGCTGGGGGCGAAGTTGCGGACGAATCATCCGCGAGGAGTTTGGCGATGCAATTGAAACTGAAGAGTGGTCGGATGTCTGTCGCGAAGTCGGTCGCCGCGGGAACAGTGGCCGTTGCGGCACTTTCCTGCGCCAGTGGCGCGATGGCGGACGCCGTCGAGTGGCGTGTCGCGGACGGCGGGAATGGGCATTGGTATGAGGTTCGCGACGACGAATTAGTTTGGCCGATGGCTCGCGCGGTAGCACTTGAGCTCGGCGGCGATCTTGCGTCACTGGAGACGGCTGCCGAGTTCGCCTGGGCGAAGTCTCGATTTCTCAATGCACGGTTCGATGTGATCCTCGGAGGACTTCAGGTGCCGGGTGCGGCAACACCGAGCGCCGACTGGGAGTGGCTCACCGGCAGCTCCGTGAACCCTGCGGTGGTGGGAGTGCAACTTGCCGCCGACGACAGCCCCTGTGGTTGTGGTGCGACTGGAGAGAACGGGGAGCAGGACTTTTTGCACTCTGCCTTCAACGGTCAAGCACTCGGTGACTGCAACGTTGAGGCTGGATATTGCGCGGATTCTCGTTGCGGATTTGACGCACCTTATCTCATCGAATGGTCCGCCGACTGCAACAACAACGGCGTCGTCGACTTCGGCGAGATCCGCAACGGCCTCGCGGTCGACACCAACGGCAACAACATCCCAGACGAATGCGAGTGCGCGAATGATCCCTCGCTTGCGATCTGCTGCCCCGAAGACATCATCGAGGACGGCGCCGTCAACGCGATCGACCTCGCTGCGATCCTCAACACGTGGGGCACCGACGGCGGCAAGTTCCCGCGTGCGGATGTCGATGGTTCGGGCACCGTCGACGGCGCCGATCTCGCGGCGGTGCTGAGCCAGTGGGGGCTGTGCGAGTAGATCTGCTGAACAGAGCGGGAGCACGTGCCGAACCGTTGCGCGCGCGCATGCGCTCCTTCTGAGTCCCGAACTTCGTTTGCAAGCAGGCGCGCGATCGACGTACGCATGGCTGGAAGGTCTTCGGCCACCGTGTCCCAGAGCACGCGATGATCGACTCCGTCGTAACCGTGGGCGATGAAATTGCGGAGCGCGATCGCTTGAGCGCCTCCGTCAACGCGGGCAAAGACGAGCGGATCACTTCGTTCAAGCCGTCGCAGCGCCTCGCCGAGTACCTCAAAGCGGCGCTCGAAGATCGCCTGCAAATCGCGGTTTTCAAGCAGATCCGCGAGGCTTGATCGCGCGGCCTTTGCGAGAAGGTCGTCGATCTGCGCGAGCGCATCGGTCAGCAGCGCGACTGGTTCACGCGGCGGCATAGACCGGAACTTTCGTTGCATCGTGGATCGCCCGCCAGTGCGCGGCGCGGATTCCGTGAACGCTCAGCACATCGACTCGGCGGCCGAACAGCGCCTCCGCGTCCCGTTGAAATCCCAAGGCCCGCTTTGCGAGGCCTGGTTGGAACTCGCCAAAATCGACCAGAAGGTCGAGGTCACTCTGGGCTGGAGTGAAGCAGCCATGCGCGGCCGAACCCACGACCGCCACCGAGCGCACGGCGTACTTTGCGGCGATCTCACGCAGACCATCAAGATGGGCTGTGATCTCCGCAGGGAGTTGCACGGAGCCAGCGTTGTCGTCCTTCGCGGTCATCGCAGGTTCCTTCGCAGCAATCTAGCACCCGATCGATCGCCGAAGAAGCGGGCTCGTACGCGAAATCTCGCCGCCGCTCACTTCGTGAGTTTCGCCTGCACCGTGCCTGGCGCGCCCGACAACAGTCGTGCGTCGATTTCCGCAGCGATTCCATCGACAAACGCGTCGAACGGCATTTCGCCGAGGTTCGCTTCCACGCCGCGTGCGCGCACGCTCACCACGCGGTTCTCGGCGTCGCGCGGCCCAACGACCGCCATGTACGGAATCTTCTCTTCGGCCGCGACCTTAATCTTCGCCTGCACGCGATCGTTGCCGTGATCGACCGTCGCGCGCACGCCACGCGCCTTGAGCGCAGCGACCAACTCATCCGCGTACGCGGCACTCTTCTCGGAAATCGGCAGCACGCGCACCTGCTCGGGGTTGAGCCAGCAGGGGAACGCTCCCGCGAAATGCTCAATCAACACGCCGCAGAATCGTTCCATGGAGCCAAACGGCGCGCGGTGGATCATCACCGGACGGTGCGGCTTGTTGTCTTGGCCCGTGTACGAGAGGTCGAAGCGCACAGGCAGGTTGTAATCAACCTGCACGGTGCCGAGTTGCCACGAGCGGCCGATGACGTCCTTTACGACAAAGTCGATCTTTGGCCCGTAGAACGCGGCTTCGCCTGGTTCCTCGCTGAACGGCACACCGAGCGTCTTCGCCGCATCGCGGCACGCTTGCTCAGCCTTGTCCCAGTTTGCCGGGTCACCGACGTACTTTGTGCTGTCCGGATCACGTAAGCCAACGCGCACGCGGTACTCGTGCATCCCGAGCGTGGCGAAGATGATCTTGACGAGCGAAAGGCAGCCGAGCACTTCTTCCGCAACTTGATCTTCGCGCACGAAAAGGTGCGCGTCATCTTGCGTGAAACCGCGGACGCGCGTCATGCCGTTGAGTTCGCCCGATTGTTCCCAACGGTAGACCGTGCCGAACTCCGCGAGACGCACCGGAAGATCGCGGTAACTGTGCGGTTCGCTCGCGAAAATTTTCGCGTGGTGCGGGCAATTCATCGGCTTCAGGAGGAAGCCGTTGATGAGTTTGTCCGCATCCATCACGCGATCCTGCGCGATCACCTCGCGGCCCGTGCGCTCGTTGAGTTCACGCGCGAACTGCGCGCTCACGCCATCGATCCGCGCGACGAGTTCGCCGCACGAACAGCCAGAGTCGCAGAGCTTCGTGAGGTCGTCGCCCTCGACGATCGCGGGGAATTGCGACTCCTTGTAGTAGGGGAAGTGTCCGCTCGTCTTGTAGAGATCGAGTTTGCCGATGTGCGGCGTGTAGACCTGGTGGTAACCCTGCTTGCGCAGTTCGGTGCCGATGAAGTTCTGCAGTTCGTTGCGAACAATCGAGCCCTTTGGCGTCCAAAGGATGAGTCCTTGACCGACCATTTCATCGATGTGGAAGAGTCGCAGCTGCTTGCCGAGCGTGCGGTGATCGCGGCGTCGTGCTTCTTCTTGGAGGCGCGCGTACTGCTCGAGCTCTTCTTTCGTCGCGAACGCGGTGCCGTACACGCGCGTGAGTCGATCGAGTTTCTCGTCGCCCTTCCAGTAGCTCGAGGCGAGCGACAGCACTTTGAACGCGCCGATCTTGCCCGTCGCCGGCACGTGCGGGCCGCGGCAAAGATCTTCCCAGTTCTTGCCGGGTTCGCCGGTTGCGTACCAAGAGAGTGACTTCGAGCCCGCTTCGACCGCGCGCTGCGCGTTGTCGAGCTTGAACTTCGAGCCTTCCTTCTCAAGCTTCGCAATGCCGTCGGCAATCGGCAGTTCGTAGCGCGTGAATGGACGGTTTTCTGCGACGATCTTGGCCATTTCGGCTTCGACTTTCTCGAAATCGTCGGCCGACATCACCTTCCCATCGGGGAAGAGCATGTCGTAGTAGAAGTTCGTCTCGAGCGGCGGGCCGTACACGAGTTGCACGCCTGGGTAGAGCCGCTGAATCGCCTCGGCCATGATGTGCGCGCACGAGTGGCGCAACAGGTAGAGGGCATCTGGGCTCACCGTGCCGTCGCGGTTCTTCGCGGTGACGATCGCAAGCGACGAGTCGCTTTCGATCGGGTGCGCGAGGTCCACGAGTTCGCCGTCCTTCGCGAGATTTGCGCCCGTCGTGCCGACGCGGCCACCGAGCGCGCTCTTCGCAAGACCTGCGCCGATCGAGGCGGCTACCTCGCCCACCGTGGGGGCGTTGGCGAACTCTTTCACAGAACCGTCGGGAAGGGTGATACGAACCATGGGGCGTCGAGTGTAACTCGTGAGAGATGCGGGTGTGACCCTCGCGCGTGCGGGCGGTACGCTGCGCGGATGCTGTTTGCTGCCGTCATTCTGCTGTCTTTGGGGGTGCTGCCCGACTCACAGTTGGCGGGCGTTGCGCCGCCGGCGCAGGATGCCGCGGCAAGGCCCGTGCTGCGCGTGGAAGTTGATCGCGACAACATCGAAATCAGGGAGTCCTGCGTTCTCCTCTTTTCCAAGCCAATCGCGGACGCCGATGGCAACGGTGTCGTGCGTGTCGTCGCCGACGGGATCACGGTTGATCTTGGTGGTGGCACGCTCCAATCAAATCTCGCATCACGTCCCGAAGCGGGGCCTGCATCGGGGCTTGATCCCGTGCGGCCGGAGCTTTTCACCGGAACGGGCATCGTCGTCGCCGCGAAATCGGTCACGCTTCGAAATGGCGGCGTGCGCGGGTTCAAGATTGGAATCGATGGCGATCGATGCGAGGGTGCCACCTTCGAACGGCTGGACGTTTCGGACAATTACGCGCAACTTCTCAAGTCGACACCCGAGAAGGAAGACGCCTCGGATTGGTTGTATCCCCACGAGAATGATCGCGGTGAACAACTCGCGCAACACGGTGCGGGCCTTGCAATTTCAAACGCGCGCGAAGTGACGGTGCGCGAGGTGCGCGCACGACGCACGCAGAATGGCATCGTGCTTTCTTCGGTGCACCACTCGAAGTTCTACGACAACGACTGCTCGTTTCTCTCGGGATGGGGCTTGGCGATGTGGCGTTCGTCGGACAACGTCGTCTGCCGCAACGCATTCGACTTCTGCATCCGCGGTTACTCGCACGGCATCTACAACCGAGGGCAAGATTCGGCAGGGATCCTGCTGTTTGAGCAGTGCTCGCGGAATGTCGTGGCGCTCAACAGCGCCACGCACTGCGGTGATGGAATCTTCGGGTTCACGGGACGCGAGGCGCTTGGTGAGAAGCCGTGTCCATCGTCGAAGCTTGATTTCGAGGCGAACGGTCTCGCCTCGACAGAGTCGTGGTATCGCGGTCGTGGGTGCAACGGCAACCTCTTCGCGCTGAACGATCTCTCGTACGCCGCCGCGCACGGCCTTGAGATGACGTTCAGTTTCGACAACACGGTGGTCGCGAATCGCTTCGTCGAGAACGGAATCAACGGCGTGTGGTTTGGATACGCGCGTGACTCGCGCATCCTCGGAAATGACTTTGAGAAGAACGTTGCGGGCGATATCGCTGCAGAGCACGCGCAGCGTGTGAGCGTCGAGCGCAACGGATTTCGCGGCAGTCGCGCTGGGGTCGCGTTCTGGGATGACGACGATCCTGGCCTTGCAAAGTTGCCGTGGACACTCGCCAACGGAAGTGCGTGCGTAGAC
>JBEIJG010000189.1:0-6282 GCA_040380385.1 Phycisphaeraceae bacterium
GCGTTACACTCGCCGCGTGGTCAAAATCATTTCCGGCGACTTCCGATCTCGCATGCTGCTTTCACCTGAAGGCGAAGATGTCACGCGTCCGATGACGGCGCGCGTGAAGGAGTCTGTGTTTGCGATGCTGCACGGTTGGTTCAAGGGCGCTCGCGTTCTTGATCTCTTCGCAGGCATCGGCACGGTGGGCCTCGAATGCGCGAGTCGCGGCGCGGCAGAAGTCGTGATGGTCGAACGCGATCGCGATGTGTTCCGCTACCTCGAACACAACGTGAAGACGCTCAAGTGTGAGGATCGCGTGACGGCGTTGCAGGCCGATGCGCTCGGCCCGACGGCGCTTGCGCGCAGTCCGAAGCCCGTCGATCTCGTCTTCATGGACCCGCCGTACGTGTTGATGATCGAGCCTGCGACGCGCAAGCTCGTCATGGCGCAAGCGGCGCGGACGCGCGCGCTGTTCGCGCCGAAGGGCTTCCTCGTGTTGCGCACGCCGGTCGATCTCGATGAACCTGAGAAGACGATTCCGGGCTTCCTCGGCCCTGAAGTCCATCAGTACAAAGACGACATGTTTGTCTATCTCTACATGCCCGACTCCGCGCGCGCAGATGACGCGGCATCGACAAATGCGACGAGCGACGGGGAATCCGCGCATGCCTGAGGCGTTCGGTGCGTTACCGACGAGCGTTCGGGAGAAGTCGCGGATCTGTACGTTCGCGGGTGTTCCGGCCCTCGTGGTGCATCCCGCGTTTGCGGCGGATGCAGCCGATATGGCGGACACGGCGCTTCACGGCGCGCCGGCACCAGTTCTTGTCTGGATGCACGGGCGCACGGCGAACAAGGAACTCGATCCTGGCCGCTACTTGCGGCTCGTGCGCGCAGGGATCGCCTCGGTCGCGTTGGACTTGCCTGGCCACGGTGCGCGCTTCGACGACGCGCAGCAACAACCCGAACGCACGCTCGAATTTGTTGAGCAGATGGCGGGCGAGATCGATGCGGTGGTCGAGGCGATGCGCGCGACGGGCTGGTTTGACATGTATCGCGTCGCGCTCGGTGGCATGAGTGCAGGCGGGATGGCGGCGCTCATTCGGCTTTGCACTCCGCACGCGTTTTGCGCAGCGGCCGTTGAGTGCACGACAGGTTCGTTCGCGTGGCAACGCAATCGTGCGATGTTCGATCCACCCCGCGCGACGCGGCTCGATCCGATTCAGCATCTCGATGGTTGGCGCGCAATTCCGCTTCTCATCTTGCACAACGCGCTCGATGCATGGGTTGCGGTCGAAGGGCAGCGTGAATTTGTCGAGGCGCTGCGTGCGCGCGGCCTCGCGAACGTGGTCGACATGCACGAGTACGGTGAGACCGGCGCCCCGCATGAACACTCGGGGTTCGGCCGATTTTCAAGCGATGCGAAGGATCGGCAGACGAACTTCCTCGTGAAGTATTTGCGAGGTGCGTGAGGTTTCTCGCGCGCGCTTCTCGTGCAAACGTCTCTCGCTCGCGCGTTTCTCGCGATTGCCGCGCTACCTCTTCGGTTCGATCGGAACCTCGCAGAAAGTGAGCGCGGCGATACCGTTCGCCCCGCGCAGAATCGTCTTCTGGCTCCATCGGTCACCGTCGATGTAACTGATGGTTCGCGCGTCGGTGGGGGACGCAAGCCGCAGCGTCACCGTTGTGCTGCCGGCGTCGGCACTGCTTGAAACGTACTCCGTTTGCGCGCCGTTGAGGCGGAACTGCGAGGCGAGCGCGTGCTCCCAGCGCACGGGTTGGTCGAACTCGAGTACGACCGCGTCGTACGTATCGCTCGCGAAGCGCGCACGTACGAGGTTCGGCGGAGTGATCGAGCTCGTTGGCCGCACGCCGTAGTTGAACTGCTCGACGAGCGGTGCGATGAGCCGCGCCATCTCGGCGTAGCCCTCGGCGGGATAGTGGCAGCCTCCCTCGGGCTCGATCCCGAGCGACGACATGATGCTCATCCGTGCGAACGCGCGCGGTAGCGTGCGCTGCACTTCGCGCAGTCGATCGTCCGAGCCATCGCGGCCCATTGCGCACGCCTTCGGCCAGATCTGGAACATGTAGAAATGCTGAATGTTTGGGAAGTCCTCGCGCCATGATCCGGCCATCTGCAGGAAGAATTCGCGGTAGGTTTCGTATCCGTAGCCGCCGGTGGGACCGTCGGCGCCCTGGTCGTTCTCGCCTTGGTGCCAGAAGATTCCGCGGACGCCGTCTTCGAGCCGCGCTTGGCGTACGCGCCAGAGGAGGCGGCCGTAGATCGTGCCGTGGTCCTCGGGGTTCTTCGCGTTGCGCTGGTGTTGGTCGACGCGCGTGCCGCCCACGGCACCGTTGATGATGCAGATCGGAACCTTGTGGCGTTCAACGAGATGCTGCGCGAGGTCGAAGGCCCAGTAGCCGATCGCGAGTTTGTCTTCACGCGCCTTGCGCGCGGCGTTGCCCCAGCGCACGCTGCCCGGTTCGCCGCCAGTCGCGCCAAAGCTGCGGATCCACTCGCTCGTTTCGGGGAAATCGCCTTCGCCCCAATCGGTCGCGACAGCGTTCGACTGGCCGTCGATCACGAATGCGTCGCCGCAGACGAGGTTGCCGACGGTGCGGACGACGGTGTCCTTGCCAGCCACAGTCGTGCCAAACTCGGCGCTGTAGCGAACGAGCCCGGGCTTGATCGTTACGGAGAGCGCGTAACTGCCATCTGGGGCGGGCTTCGTGCGGGTATTCGCAAATGGCTTGCCGTCGGCGAGTACGCGCAGGAAGACGCTGTCGAAGGGAGCACCGATGGCGGCAGCATCGAGCAGACCGTTCCACACGAGCTTCGCCTCGTTCTTGTCGTCACGGGCGTAGAACTGGCCCTCCTCAGGTTGTTCATCGGCGGCGGGGGTGCGGTACACCCACGCATCGCGCGCGGGCTCGCGAACCGCGATCCTCACGCTCTCTTTCACGGGCGAACCACCATTATCGATGGTCGCCGTCACGGTGACGGTGCCGCTGTTCTGTGCGCGCGTGAGTCGCAGCGCGCCGGGCGACGTGCCCGATTCGCCTGATGCATCCGACGCATCCGACGCGGGGACCGCCTCGTGGGTGACCGCGAGGTCACCCACGGTCCACTTCACGCGAAGTTCGCCGGCGACCGCGTTCCGCAGCTTCGGCGTCACCGTGATTGTGCTGCGGCCGTCCCAGTTCGCGGGCGCATGGAGCGTGAACGCAGGATCGGGAATCGTTTCTCGGATGGTGATGGCAACCGACTTCGTCGCAATGCCGTCCGCGCGGATCACCGTGCACTCGAGCAAGGCCTGCGTGTCGCCGCTTACGCGTCCCGCATCAAAGGTGCAAGCGATGCGGTCGGTCGCGACGACCGTGCGCGTGTCGCCGCGAAGTAGCGTCCACACGATTTTCTGTGCGCCACCGATCCGTGCACGAACCGTCGCGCGCGCGCCCTCGTCGAGCGCGATCGCGTCATCGGACAGCGTGAACTCGGTCCCATCGCGCACGATCGGACCGACTGCGGTCTGCATCGGCTTCTGGTTCTCATACTCGAGCTTCACCCAATCAGCCGAGCGCGCGACGCTCGCGATGCGCACCTCGTCGACGTCGCCGATGAAGTTGTAGTTCCCGTACCAGCCGCCGATCCAGAGTGCCGACGTCTCGGGGATGTCAAGCTCGGGCTGCGACGTTCCCTCGAGCACGCCGTTGATGTAGACGCGCGAATCGTTCGGCGCGTACGTGTGCACCACGTGGTACCACTCGCCGGTCGCAAGCGGGCGCTTTGCGTCGACATCGGCGAAGTAGCACTGGATCGCGATGCGCGGCGGGCTGAGGAAGTTCATCATCACCTTCGCAGGACGCTTCTCTTTGCCCCACGCGACGACGGTGCCGTTCACCCGCTCGGCACGGAACCACGCGCTCGTCGACATCGGCCCCAGACCTTTCGGATAGGACGTGATGTCGTCGCCTGCAAACACGCCCTGTCCGCCGGCGAGGTGACGCGCCGCGCCGACGATGCCCTGCGTCGCGGTCGTGCCTTCATCGCGCGATTGCACGCTGCCTGTGTCGTCGGCCACCGGTTCATCCATGTGCCACACGCTGCAGAAGCCGTTGCTTTCGTTGAACACGGCCTTGCCATCGGATGCGGGTGCCGCGTTGGCGTTCCCCCAGTGAACGCGCAGCGCCTGCCGCGCGTTCCCTTCGATGCGTGGGATGCGCACCCAAATCGACGCGGAGCCGTTCGCGGCGTCCCACTCTTCGATGCGGTGCGCGAGCGGTGTTCCGTCGTCGGCCGAGAAGCGGATGTCAGCTCCATCAGGCTTGCACTGCGTGAAGTCGAGGAAGTCGCCGTAGAGGCGCACGAGCAGCGGAAACCCGTCGATCGACGCCGACGCGGGGAGGTCCGCGCCGTCGGGCGTGGTGAGGATGTACATCGTGCCGTGATGGCGCCATGTGGCGAAATCGTCCGCGCGCGCGGGGTTCGGAAATGCGAGCAGGGCGGTAGCGAACGCGAGTCCGAGAGTGCGCATGTTGCGCAGCGTCCGCGATTTCCCCACCGCCGTGGTGTGGAATCGTCGTTGGCTTGAGTACATTGCATGGATGCTCGCGTCTTTCGCCGCCATCCTCCTGTCCGCCAGCACTCCGACCGATGCCGAGGCAATCTCGACCGGCGTTGCCAAGATCGTCGCCATGCAGGAGAAGGGTCCGGGCGCGGATGTTGCCGCCGAGTGGCCGTACGAGGGCGTCTATCGCGTCGGTGGCAAGATTCCGTACGGCTACCGCGTCGGAGGCACGTCGATCGCGTCGCTTGCGCTTCTCGCAGCACCCGGTTTTGCCGATGACGCGCCGCGCAAGGAGGCGGTGTCGCGCGCGATTGATTTCGTCGCGAAGTCGAAGGACGAGCCGTTGCTCTCGCCCGAGTACGGCGGCAACTACGACGTGCGCGGTTGGGCGCATTGCTACGGGCTGCGCTTCCTCGTCGCGGCGAAGAAGGCGAACGCCGTGAGCGACGCGCAGAAGCCTGCGGTTGAGGCGGCGATTGCGTTCTACCTTGACGCCCTCAAGAAGACCGAGATCCCGCAGGTGGGCGGTTGGCAGTACGCGCGCGGGCCGGGGATCGACAATCCGTGTCCGACGTCGCCATTCATGACCGCGCCATGTCTGATGGCGCTCATCGAAGCGAAAGAATCGGGGCTTGAGATTTCGGATGAGTTGATCGCACGCACGGTCAAAGCGCTCGAGATCACGCGCGGTGATTCAGGCTACGTGGCCTACAACGCGTCGCGGCAGACGCGCGATGACGCGGGGCAGATTCCTGGCGCGATTGGCCGTATGTGCGCGGTTGAAACCGCACTTGCGCGCGCAGGGAAGGGCGACGAGAAGCGCCTGCGCTTTGCAGTTGAGAAGTTCTTCGAGTTCTGGCCTGAACTCGAGAAGCGCCGCAAGAAGACTGGAACGCACGTCGCTCCCTACGGCGTTGCGCCGTACTACTTCTTCTATGCGTTTACACATGCGGCTGCGGCGATTGAGTTGCTGCCCGAAGCGGAACGCGCGGCGAATCGCACGAAGTTCCGCGAACTTCTCTTCAAGGTGCGCGATGCAGACGGCACGTGGAATGACCGCGTGTTTCCGCGCAGCTCGAGTTTCGGAACCGCGATGAGCGTGCTGGCGTTGCTTGAGGCCGACAACTCGGGCAAGGGTGCGAAGGTCGCGGCGCCGGCGTCCAAAGCCCCGTAAAACGAACGCGAAACGGTGCGCGCGGGATGAAGACCGCAGCGCACTGCCCACGACACGCGCTGCTCACGGGTGCGCATGTTTTGTTCGCACCACGCTCCACATCGGTGCGGAGCTTGGCGCCTTCGCAATCGGAAGGAGCGGGCGCAGTTTGTGTGCGGCGTAGACGCGCTGCGCGGCGGCGTCGTTTGGGTCGACGCGATGTCCAAAGCCGACGTCGAGCCCGTGCAAATCGTTCGCCGCGAGCCACGCCCGGAGTTCATCAAGTGAGCCGATGAACCAAATCTCCGGCCATCGTTCCTGCATTCCCGCGTAGGAGCGCGGTGCTCCCATCGCATGCCATGCACGCAGTTGCCACGCGCGCACAACGGAAGGATCACACGGAGTCTTTTCGATGTTCAACTTCGTGGAGGGCGCACCAACACGTGGGCTTGCAACCGGAGCTTCGACCACTCGACGTGTGACCAGCGTATCCGTCGCTTCTACTTGAAAGACCGGCGCACCGTTTAAGCGAAGAATCGTTCCAAATCCGGTCTTCCATCCGTGCGGCTCAAATCCCGGCAC
>JBEIJG010000190.1:0-6280 GCA_040380385.1 Phycisphaeraceae bacterium
CGAGAGTTGCTTGCGGGACGCGAGGAAGGTCGGCAGGAACGCGTTCGACGACATCGGGATCTCCAGAGGTAAGGCAGGAAGGTGGTTCCTACCGATCGGCCACCGGCCAACATGGACCGAGAGCCCCCGAGCGCCGTCAATGGCGCCTCGGGCGAAGCGAGGAATGTATCGGGCGCGCGTGGAACCCGTCAACCTGCGGTTTGCTTCGGGATTCAGACAGACCCGAGTCGATCGGGCGTTGGTTTCCTGTCGAACCTCCCCGAAGCCGGAATCCGTATACTCGCCGCCGCTTGGGCGCCACAGCGTCTCGACGCGATGTTTCTCGCGAGATGCCACGGCATCGGGCTTTCGAGCTCGATGAGGGAAGGCGGTGAAAATCCGCCACGGTCGCGCCGCCGTAACAGGTCGGAGTTGTGCAAGCATCTCCATCTTCAATCGCCGTTTCGACGGCAGCCACTGGCGCACGCGCGCTGGGAAGGTGTTGAAGACTCCGCTCTCGCGGAACCTGAAGTCGGAAGACCTGCCCAAGCGTCGGGTGTCCGTGTGGACACCTCCGAGCGTTCCAGGATGGAGCGCATTCCGAACCGGGCGCGAGCTCCCGGAGGATCCATGATGGGTAGTTCGATCAAGGCCATGGCGCCCCGTGCTGCGCGGATCGCAGCGAGTCGATGGTTCAAGGCCGATTTTCGTGCGTGGTCACGCACGATCTCGGGATCACGCGCGTACTTCCGTATCCTCGAAGCCGCGACGGAGCGTGCGATCGCGCGTGCGTGTTCACACCGCGGCGTTGCATCCGTCGCGACCGTAATCTTCGCGATTCTGTCGTCGATGCCGTTGATGGGGTTGATCGCGTCGTCGGCCTCGGCCGCCGAATCGCCCTTCGCTTCTTCGGTCGTTTCTTACGTTGCTGGCTCCGGAGCCGCGTCCGGCTTCACCAATCCGACGGTTGCGCTTGGAAGCCCTGAGCGTTTCACAGGTGAAGGGTTGTTGCCGCAGTGTGTGACGCCATTTCAACCGGCGTTTCGGCCGAATGAACTGGTCTCACTCGGGCTCGGCGGGAGTCTTGTGCTCGCGTTTGACCACGATGTGCTCGACGATCCGCGCAATCCGTTTGGCATCGATTTGATCGTATTCGGGAATGCGTTTTTCACCGACCTCGGTGGTGGCACGGGCGTCGTCGGTGGCATTGCCTCGGAGGGCGGACGAATCTTCGTGAGCGCGAACGCACGCACGTGGATCGAGGTGCCAGGCGTGGCGGCAGACGGCCTCTTTCCAACCAACGGCTATCTCGACGTCGCTCCGTACGCGACGACGCCTGGGAAGGCCGTGAGCAACTTTCTTCGGCCGGTCGATCCCACGTGGACCGTTGGCGATCTCGCGGGGCTTGATCATGCCGCACTCCTCGATGTGTACGACGGGTCCGGCGGCGGCACGGGTATCGATCTCGGCGCACTGGGTCTCGCGAGCATTCGATACGTGCGCATCGAGGGTCCAACGTCGATCGGGTTCTCACCCGAGATCGACGCTGTCGCGGATGTCGCTCCACTTGAGCCAACGGCCGATCTCGACAACAGCGGCGCCGTCGATGCCTCCGATCTCTCGCTTCTCTTGGCATCGTGGGGAACCATCGCGCCCGCGTACGACCTCGATGCGGATGGCGTGATTGGTGCTGGCGATCTCGCGCTTCTTCTCGGCGCGTGGAACGGAGGCGGCTCATGATCGTTCGCCGCGCACTCACGATCGTCGAGACACTCGTTGTGATTGGCGTTCTCACCATCTTGCTTGCGATCGTGCTTCCGACGACCGCGACGATTCGCGCGTCTTCACGCGCTGCGAGTTGTCAATCGAATCTGCGACAACTCGGGCTCGCAGCGACAACCTACGCCACGCAAAATCGCGAGTCGTATCCCGCGGCGATTCTCTACAAGATGGGCAGCAGCGGACTCGTCACGAGCGCGTGGGATTTTGAGCATCGCACAGGCGGCGACGTTCGTCCAAGCGTGCTTTGGGATTTCGCAAACGGCGGTCACGACGTGCAGCAATGCCCGGAATTCCTCGGCGCTTCGACATTCGGACTCGATCCATCAACGGGCTACAACTACAACACCACGTACATCGGTGCTGAGGGAAGATTCCCTGAACTCGATGGAAACGGGCGGTGGATTGATGGATGGTCGCTCGCGCGACGCGGCCTTTCGAGTGCGCAGTTTCGTCGCACGTCGACGACTGCACTCTTCGGTGAAGGCGGTTGGCGCGGCGGTGCGAACAAATTCATGCGCGCACCAAGTGCCGCTGTCGAGAATGACCTCCCGACGGTGTATGGCGGCGCGCAAGCATTCCGTCACACCGGCTGCACACACGTGTGCTTCCTCGACGGACATGTCGCGGGCGCCTGCGAGTGTCACGACGGGGTGCACGCCCCAGAGCCCGCGACAGCCTCGTTGTTGACGGATGTGCTCGATTTTCCGCGCAACGGATTTCTTTCGGACGACGACTCTTCGTACGATCCGCGCTCCTAACTGCGGTCATCGCACCGGGGCACTGACCGCCTCGCCTCCGCGTGGAAGAACTTCGTTTCCTTCTTTTCGTTGCCATCGCGCTACGTACCACTATGGCTTCACGCATCGAAATCGACCGCTGTGTTTGTTACGACGTGCGCTTCGACACATTGAAGTGTGCGCTCGACGAACGCCCTCGCACGCTCGAAGAAATTCGCTCTGAGTTCGGCTGCATGGATTGCTGCGGGATGTGTCGCCCGTACATCGAGCGCATGCTCGAAACGGGCGAAACAGTGTTCCACCAGATCATTCTGCCGCAAGACGCGTGAAGCGCGAAGCGCGAAGTCACGAGCGCCCGAAGCGTCGTTCCAATTCGCTGCGCGGAATGCGAATCGATGTTGGACGCCCGTGCGGACACGATGCGGCGCGTTCGATCTCAACGCGCATCTTGAGGAGCGCTCGGATCTCTGCGTGCGAAAGCGTGTCCCCCGCTTTCACCGCAGCCTTACACGCCATCATGTCGAGCACTTCATGTAGCGCTGCTTCAAGCGAGAGCAGTGAGCCGTGTTCAAGTGCTTTCGCCAAGAGATCGCGGAGAAACTGCGCGGCGTCCACACCCCGCGAGTGCAGCAATGTGGGCACAGCATCCACGACAATCGCACGTGCACCGAACGGCCTCGCGGTGATTCCGAGCCGCAGGAGCAGCGGCGAAATCTCTTCGAGCAGTTCGACTTCACGCACCGAACACTCAATCGGAACGGGCACAAGGAGCCGCTGCGATTCCAGCGGCCCTTCGGCAACACGCGCAAGAAACGTGGCAAACATCGCGCGTTCGTGCAAAGCGTGCTGGTCCACGATCACGATGCCATCAGCGTCTTCGGTGACCACGTAGCCACCGAGCAGTTGGATGAACGCGAACTCGTCCAGATGGACTGCGGAGTTCGAAGAGGGACTCGTCGCGGGCGATGCCAAGTCGCCAACAGCCGTCGCATCGCCCTGTTCGACTTCTGGACGCGCGCCTGCGCGATCGAGCTCCGCGGTCAGCGCAGCGAACGCGGAGAAATCACGCGTCGGTGCTGCTTGCGTGGATTCGTTCGTCGTCGACCGCAAGCCGCTTCCGAAGAGTGCGCCATCGCGATTCGATGGAGCGATGGATGTTGACGCGATGGACGTCGAAGTCGCATCGTTCGTCGTGCGCAATGCGTTCGGAAAAAACGCGGGCACAAGATTCGCCGCGCGCAACGCACGTTCGATGGTCTTTCGTACCGCGCTGTGGATCCCTTGCTGCGCACGAAATCGCACTTCGCTCTTCGCGGGATGCACATTCACATCGACTTCGTGTGGATCGACCTCCAAGAGCAGCGCCACCGTCGGCGTGCGCGCGCTGTCGAGCAGTCCGCGATACGCCTCGCGCACCGCGTGCAAGACGAGGCGATCCATGATCGGTCGCCCGTTGAGGTGAATGCGAATCGCGCGTGTGTTGGGCCGTGCAATCGCAGGTTTGCCCGCAAATCCGCGCACGACAAGGCCGCCGAGTTCGGGAAAACGCTCTTCGAACTCCAAGAGCTCCGGCGCGAGTTCTTTGCCGAGCACGTCGAGCGTGCGTTTTTCTGGCTCGTCGGTTGCCGCAAGATCAAGCAAACGTCGACCATTCGATCGCATCTCAAAGGCAACATGCGGATGTGAGAGCGCAATTGCCTCAATCGTCTCGGTGACACGCGCGGTTTCAGCGCTTTCCGCCCGAAGGAACTTCCGACGCGCGGGCACATTGAAGAAGAGCGTTCGCACTTCGACAACGGTGCCTGGCCGCGCTGGAGCCGGACGAACAGGCCGAATCGCACCACCTTCGACTTCGATCTCCGCGCCGACGTCGACACCGCGACGACAGGACGAGAGTTTGAATCGCGACACACTCGCGATCGACGCGAGCGCTTCACCTCGAAACCCGAAGGTCGAAATCGCAGCGAGATCTTCCGAAGTCGCGACCTTGCTCGTCGCATGCGCGGCGATCGCCAGCGGCAACTCCTCCGGCGAAATTCCGCTGCCATCGTCGGAAACGCGAACGAGTTCAGCGCCACCACCTTCGACTTCGACGACGATGCGTCGTGCGCCTGCGTCGAGCGCGTTTTCGACGAGTTCTTTCACGACGCTCGCGGGTCGTTCGACCACTTCGCCCGCTGCGATCTGATTCACAAGTTCAGGAGCGAGCACACGAATCGGCATCAGCGCGCGTCCTTCCAGCGGTAACCCTGCGCGATCGGATAGCGTCGGCCACGACCAAACGTGCGCGGCGACAACTTCAGAATGACCGCAGCTTGATCGCGTTTGAATTGCGTGCGATCGAGCATCGTTGCGATCCGTTCAACGAGCGCCGAATCCGCGCCGGTCGCCGCAACCGCCTCGTCGAGCGAGCCTTCGCGATCAATCAACACGCGCAACACGTCGTCGAGTAGGTCATACGGCGGCAGCGAATCTTGGTCGGTCTGATTCGGACGCAACTCCGCGCTCGGAGCCTTCTCGATGCTCGACGAAGGAATCGGTGGTTGCGCGAAGCCAAACTCCGCGAATCGCGCGTTGAGCATGCGCGCCATCGCGTAAACCTCGGTTTTGTAGAGGTCGCCAATCGGTGCAAGCCCGCCGTTCATATCGCCGTAGAGCGTCGCGTATCCAGCGGCGTATTCGCTTTTGTTTCCCGTGGTGAGCACGAGTGCGCCCGTCGCATTCGAAGCGAGCATCACCAGCAGCCCGCGTGCACGCGACTGCAAGTTCTCGCCAGCCAAGCCGTCGGTTGAGAACTTCGCATGGACCGTCGATTCAATCGCGCGATGCATCGCATCGATCGGCAGTGTTTCGATCCGGCCGAGGCCAAGGAGCCGAGCCGATTCCTCGGCGTCTTGTACGGAACCTTCCGATGAGAATCTCGACGGCATCAGAATGCCCGTGACATTCGACGCGCCAATCGCCGCCGAAGCGAGCGCGGCGACAAGCGCCGAGTCAATGCCGCCCGAGAGTCCCAGCAAAACGCGCTTGTGCCCCGTCTTCGCGAGGTAATCGCGTAACCCAAGCACGATCGCGTGAAATCGCTCGGCGTCCGCATCACTCGGCGCGAGCGCAATCTCCACCGCAGACGAACTCGCGGTGTCATAGACGACGAGATCTTCTCGAAATCGCGCACACGCTGCGACGACGCGACCATCGGGCGCAATCAAGCAGGAACCGCCGTCGAACACCAAATCGTCTTGTCCACCGACCGCGTTCACGCTCGCGATCCACGCGCCACTTGCACGCGCGCGTCGCATGAGCAACGCGCCGTGCAACGCGTGTTTCCCCGCGATGAAGGGGCTCGCACTCGATACCGCGATAACGCGCGCGTGTTGCGCGACGGCATCACCGACAGGATCACGCTCGTAGTTGCGACGAGCAGTGACATCACCCGATTGCCAAAGATCTTCACAAAGCAGCGCCGCGACACGCGCGCCAGCTTGCTCGAACATCGTCGAGCGTGGTGCGGGTTCGAAGTGACGGTCCTCGTCGAAGACGTCATACGTCGGGAGGAGTTGCTTGCGTGCAAAGCCTTCGATGCGGCCCGCGCGAACGATCGCAAGCGCATTCGCCAGTGGTCGACGTTCCGCACGAACCGGAAGCCCAATGAGCGCGGCCATGTTCGTCGGGACGACGCGCGAAAGACGTTGCACCGCGGCGAGGCAGGCTTCCACAACACCGCTGCGCTCGACGAGATCGCGCGGCGGATATCCGAGGATCGACATCTCCGGAAAGACTGC
>JBEIJG010000191.1:0-6251 GCA_040380385.1 Phycisphaeraceae bacterium
CACAGAAGTCGATGCGGACGACGATCTTCTTGATGACGAAAGCACGAGCGAACTTGAGGACAGCGATGAGATCGACAGCGAAGAGGAGTCGAACGAGCTGGATGTCCCTTCGACCTCGACTTCGACCTCGACTTCGACCTCGACCCCGACTTCGACCAGCGCCATCACCGAAACGAAGCCTGACGCAAGCGACGCACGCGCTCCGCTTTCCGAAGACGAACTCCGCGCGAAGATCGAGAAGCTCCCGATCAAGATGACTGCGAAGACCGCTCCGACGAAACTGCGCGACGAAGACATCCCACGCACCGAGAACTACGAGGGCTACCAGTTCCCCACGCTTGAATTGCTCGAAGAACCCGAAGGCAACTACAGCGAGAAAATGGAAGCGTACGTGCGCGAGCAGGCGGAACTCCTCACCCGCACGCTCTCAACCTACGGCCTCGAAGGCGAGATCACCCACATCGAGTCGGGCCCCGTCGTCACGCTCTACTCCGTCGAACTCGCCGCGGGAACGCGCGTCGCGCGCCTCGAGACGATTTCGAAGGACATCGCCCGCGCGCTGCAAGCACCGAACGTGCGCATCATTCCGAACATGGTCGGCCGCACCGCGGTCGGCATCGAAGTTCCGAACAAGCAGAAGGAAAAGGTCCGCCTCAAGGAACTCATGTCGAGCGGACACGCGTCCGGCATGATGCTTCCGATGTTCCTCGGCAAGGACTCGGCGGGCGAGCCGCTCGTCCTCGACCTCACCAAGATGCCGCACATGCTGATCGCGGGTACGACCGGCTCTGGTAAGTCGGTCTGCATGAACACGATCATCATGTCGTGGCTCTACACGAAGCGTCCGGATGAACTCAAGCTCGTGCTCGTCGACCCAAAGATGGTCGAAATGGCGCAGTTCAGCGAGATCCCGCACCTCGCGTGCCCCGTCATCACCGAGATGGGCAAGGCCGCGGCGATCCTCGAATGGGCCGTCAACAAGATGGAAGAGCGCTACGAACTCCTGAAGGAAGCGGGCGTCCGCGACATCAAGGGCTTCAACGCGCTCAGCGAGACGGAACTCAAGGAAACCATCGCCCCCGCCGACGAGGTCGAATGGGCGAAGGTGCCGAAGAAGCTCCCGTACATGGTGTTCGTGATCGACGAGCTCGCGGACCTCATGATGACGAACAAAGAGGTCGAGCAATCGATCGTGCGCATCGCACAGAAGGCGCGCGCGGTTGGTATCCACCTCATCCTCGCGACGCAGCGTCCGCAGGCGACCGTCGTCACCGGCCTCATCAAGTCGAACATGCCCTGCCGCGTCGGCTTCAAGGTTGCGTCCGGCACCGACAGCCGCATCGTGCTCGACCAAAAGGGCGCGGAACTCTTGCTCGGTCAAGGCGACATGTTGGTCGTTACGCCGAGCCAAACCGACGCGCGCCGCTGCCAAGGCACGCTCGTCGATGACAAGGAAGCCCGCGCGGTCACGAAGTTCTTGAAGACGGTTGCTGCGCCAAGCTTCGAGCGTCAGCTCCTCACCATCCGCTCGGGACAGGTGGCGAACAGCGGCAGCTCAGGCGATGCAGGCGAAGGCGGCGCGGTCGAAACCGAGCGCGACGAACTCTTCGACAAGGCTGTCGAGATCATCATCGAGTCGGGCCGCGGAAGCGTGTCGCTCCTCCAGCGACGCTTGGCGATCGGCTACGGCCGCGCGTCGCGCTTGGTCGACCAGATGGGCCTCGCGGGCATCCTCGGCGAGCACAAGGGTTCGGTCGCGCGCGAAGTCATCGTGACCATGGACGAATGGAAGCGCATGCAGGAACTGCGCGATGAGCAAGAGCGCAGCGGCACGGTGTTCCAGTCGCACTACGACAACTCCGACGCCGACAGCGATGCGCTGAAGTTCCACGATGAAGAGTGAGAGTGCGTCGTGCAGCGCCGTTCGTGACGGGGTGACGGGATGACGGGATGACGGGATGACGGGATGACGGGATGACGGGATGACGGGGTGAAGTCGTCACAATGTGAAGCCTCCAAGCGGCCCGCGCAACAGCGCGGGCCGCTTTCAATTTCAACGGTGCACGGCACGTGCCATGCAGTGCCTGGCACTGCATGGCACGTGCATGGCACCGCGCACCACCGCGCGAAGTCACTATCGCGTCGCTCGTTACGACCACGTTCTCTCGTGCCTGACACGTGCCGCGCAGTGCTTGGCACTGCACGGCACGTGTCAGGCACCGTTACACTCGAGCGATGGCGACATTCGTCCCGGCCATTCCTGACGAAATCTGGCCCGAAGGCGCCACACGCCCGTCCAACGAGCCCGAGCTCGCATTTCGCCGCATGCTCGAAGCAGCGCTTGTCGAGCGCCCGTGGACTGTTGTCCAGAATCTGCTCGTCCAAGACCCTGACCGCGTCGGTACGCGCGAGATCGATTTCCTCGTCATCGATCCCGCGCGCGGCATGCTTGTCATCGAAGTCAAGGGTGGCGATTACCGCTTCGACCCGACGAACGGTTGGCATCGTCGCGTTGGAACGCAGATTCGCCGCGACGGCCGCGGCGCACCGAAGCAAGCGATCGCTGCGATGTACGCGCTTGTCAATCTGCTCGCCTCGCAAGCGCTGCATGACAAGACGCATCCGCCGTATCTCCACGGCTGGCTCATCGCGACGCCAGACATTGAAATCCGTGCAGATTCACTGCCGCCCGATGCGCAAGGCCACGTCCTCGATAGCCGCGTCAGCAACGATCCCGCGCGACTCCTCGCGAACATCGAGGATCTCTTCAACGCGCTCGCCGCGCGATACCCCGAGGTCACGTGCGGCGCAGATTCGTGCGTTCCTGAGTTGGTCGCGCGTCACATCTTGCCCGAGACCCGCACGCGGCTCGGCGTTCGGGACGAGATTCGTCAAGCGCGCGCGATCGAAACCGACATCTTGCGGCCCGTGCGTTCGATCATCGATGCCGCGCACGCGATCGATCGCTTGCATGTGCGCGGTTTCCCGGGAACCGGCAAGACCTACGCTGCACTGCGTCGCGCCGCGAACGACCATGCGGACGGGCTGCGCACGCTCGTACTTTGTTACAACATTCCGCTCGCTGCGTCGCTCACCGCGCGCCTTCGTGCGGAACCAACGCGCCCCGAGACCCCACTTGCTTCGATTCGCACGCGCTCGCTCGTCGTCGCGCGCTTCCACGCACTCGCGGCAGCCGCCGCGCGTGAAGCAACAGACATCACAATTCCCTCGGAAGACGCAGGCCAAGCGCACTTCGATGCGCTCGTGACGGCACTCATCGAAGCAGCCCGAGCGGGCGCACTCGGCGCGTTCGACTCGATCGTGATCGACGAAGGCCAAGATTTCACGCCACACATGCTCGATGCGGTCGAAGCGCTCGCCGCAACCACCCGCCGCACACGGCCGCGGATCGCGTTCTTTCACGATCCGAATCAGTGCCTCTACGACGGCGCGAGCGATGAAGAAGTCGAAGAGCGCTTCGGCCAGCCGCTTGTTCTCTCGGAGAATTTGCGGAACTCCGCGTCCATCACCGCGTTCCTTCGCAGCCTCGATCCTGAGCGCCTCGGCGCGCTCCATGCGCCACCATCGATGCGAAGCGGTCAACCCGTGGTGGTGTGGAGTCACCCGCATGGCGACGGTGAAGCGGTGCGCGACGCGATCACGCGTATCGTCCGGCATCTCGTCGAAGCGGAAGATGTCCGCCCCGACGACATCGTGCTGATCTCGCCCTTCCGCCACGAACGGACGTCGCTCGCGTCGATCACTGAAATCGCAGAGTTGCCGCTTCTCTCACTCGAGCAAGCCGCACGACGTACGGCAGAACACGGCCCCTGCCTCCGTCGCGAAACGCTGCATCGCTTCAAAGGTCTCGAAGTGCCGGTCGTGATTCTGCACGATGTTGCGGGCAGTGGCCCGAACGTCGAGTTCGAGGCGATTCTCACCGCGTGTTCGCGCGCGCAGCACGCGCTCTACATCGTGCGGTCCGACGACTATCGCGGAGACACACCGCTTCCGATCCGTGGAGCGTTGCCCGCATAATCGACTGAATGCTCAAGGCTTGAGATTCACCAAACGATTTTCTGGAAACGTATCTCATCTGCCGATGAGGTCTTTCCGAGTTGCACCCATGAATCCACACTCCTCCATCGACCCCACTTGGATCACACGCGGCCTCGACGCAGCCATCGAGATGGCAGAAAAAGGCTGGCGCGAAGGCGGGATTCCTATCGGAAGTTCGCTGCTTGATGCGCGCGGCAACGTGGTCGCCGCGGGGCACAACCAGCGAGTGCAGTCCGGTGATCCAACGGCGCATGCCGAAGTCGATTGCATTCGCCGCGCCGGACGTCGGCGCGACTGGCGCTCGCTTACGCTTGTTTCCACACTCTCGCCGTGCTGCATGTGCTCGGGAACCGCGATCCTCTTCAAGATTCCTCGCGTCGTGATCGGCGAGAATCGCACCTTCATGGGTGCAGAAGATTGGATGCGCGCGAACGGTGCGGAACTTGTCGTGGTCGATGACCCGCGCTGCATCGCACTCATGGAACGCATGCAGCGCGAAAAGCCCGATCTCTGGGCTGAGGACATCGGCGAATGACGACACCGCGACCGCTGATCTTGGTGACGAGTTTTGAGCCGTTCGACGGAAGCCCCGTCAATCCGACGATGGAGATCGCGCGGCTTCTCGCCGACTTTCCATGTGCACACGGTTCGCGCACGTACGTCACGCTTCCTGTCGTCACTGGCGAGAGCGTAGGAAGTGCGTGGGCAACACTGCTTCCCCTCTTGGAGAGCATGCAACCAGATGCTGTGGTGGCGCTCGGTGAAAGTGCGAAAGCAGATCGCGTGCAGTTTGAACGCGTTGCCGTCAACTTGCGCGATGCGCGGATCGCCGACAACGCGGGCGTACAGTTGTGTGACGCGTCGGTGATCGACGATGCGCCGAACGCGCACTTCGCAACGTTGCCGCTCCGCGCGATGCTTGCTGCATGTGCATCGGTCGGCGTTCCAGCGCAACTCTCACTGAGCGCAGGAACGTTTCTTTGCAACGAACTCATGTTCCGCTTGCTCCATCGCGCACAGCCTGCCGCGGCGGGATTCATACACGTGCCCCAACTTCCGATCCAAGCAACGGCGCGCGGCGGCCCTTCGATGGATGCCCAAACAACCGCTCGTGGCGTACATGCAGCACTTGAAATACTTGCACAGACGCTCATCTCGGAGCAACGAGCGTGAGCGGTGTTGTCCTCGTGACCGGTGGCGCGGGCTTCATCGGCTCGCATCTCTGTGAAGCGCTCCTCGCGCAGGGCCGACGTGTTCGCATCCTTGATGACTTTTCGAGCGGAAACGCCGCAAATCTCGCGCATATCTGGAATGGCATCGAGATCGTCGAAGGCTCGCTTGAGTCGCCGTCGGCGATCGCGCAAGCGATGAAGGGCGTATCGATCGTCGCGCATCTCGCGGCGCGGTCGAGCGTTGCTGAGAGTATGGCGGCGGAGGATTTGTACGTCCGCGTGAATGTCGGTGGCACCGCAGCGCTCATCGCAGAGGCTCGACGCGCGGGTGTCGCGCGGATTGTTTTTGCGGCGAGTTCGAGCGCGTATGGGGATCACGACGCGCCGCACGATGAATCGATGGAACCTCGTCCGATGTCGCCCTACGGCGCGACCAAGGTCGAGTGCGAGCGGATGCTGCGCGCGCTTGCGCAGGAGCCAGGCGCGCCCGACCCCGCAGCGCTCCGGTTCTTCAACGTGTACGGCACTCGACAAGATCCGAACAACGCGTACGCGGCCGTGATCCCACGATTCATGACGCGTATCGCCGCAGGTCTCCCCGCGACGATTTTCGGTGACGGCGAACAGACGCGTGATTTCGTGCACGTGTCGGATGCCGCGCGCGCGGTGATTGCGGCGATGGATGCGCCCGCGCCAATCCGAGGCGCGGTGATCAACGTCGGTACGGGCCATGCCACTTCGATTCGCGCGCTCGCTGAAACGGTCGGACGAGTTGTCGGCAAGCCCGCGCAACTCGACTTTCAACCATCCCGTGCGGGCGAGATTCGTCACAGTGTTGCGACGGTGACGCGTGCACGCGAACTGCTCGGGTTCACCGCAGCGATCGAACTAGAGGTCGGTCTCGCGACGATGGCCACGGCGACGCATCATTCAAGATGACTTTGCCGCGCGAATGCAATGCGCGACGAAACAAGACGACGAAACAAGACGACGAAACAAGACGACGAAACAAGACGACGA
>JBEIJG010000192.1:0-6249 GCA_040380385.1 Phycisphaeraceae bacterium
CCATCCGGAGCCTGTTCACGAAGCGCATTCGAAACGTCGGCACGGCCGAAAATCCACGATGGGCCACTCGACGCCGACGCGAGCGCCTCGATTGCGACCGTGTACGACGCACCCGGTGCAAGCCCTGTGGGTCGTAGCGCGTCACCGATCTGCACGTCACCGAGCGAGTAGGTCGCGTTCGAGGAGATGGCGATGCCATCGAGCCACGCCGTATCGGTTGGTTGTGTGCCTGCATTCCGAACCGTGACTGACGCCGTGAACTTCTGTCGTGCACGAACGCGTGCAGGAACAGTCACGGCATCCACCACGAGATCAGGTCGCGCGAGCGGTTCGATCACGGTTGGAATCATGGCAACCGCGCCGTTGTTCGACTCGTTTGATTCCATGATGGCAGCACCGTCGTCCACTTCAACGACAAACCAGTTCGCGCCTTCTGCGTCCGCTGGAACAGGAACATTGATCGTGCGAACCACGCTCGCACCTGGGGCGAGCGCATCGACAACGGGCGCGACCGTGAGCAAAAGATCACTTCCGAGCGCGTCCTCGAACGAGATGTACGCGCCATCGCGCGAAACTCCCGAAGCGACCGCAGCGCCATCGTTGCGCACGACGAATTGCACCGGAATCGCCGACCCAGCAAGCGCGGTTGCGGGTGCCGTCACCGAAGTGATGACCAGATCTGGGCGCAGAATAGGGAGTTCCGCGCTTGAAACACAGTTGTCTGTTTCGCTCGATTCGACCACCGCGGACGTCGTATCCACACAGGCTACGAGTCGCAGCGTGCCACCTGCCGTGGGGCTTGCCGGAAGACTGGTCGCAGGAACCACAACCTGCCCACCAACCGAACGCACTTCGCCGAGCTCGAGTCCACCGGCGAGGTTCCATGTTGCGAGCACTTGGCCGGCTGCTGCACCTTCAAGCGCGAGCGTGATGGTCAGCGTTTCACCGAACGATGCCGCGCCGACATTCCGAACTTCGATCGTTGCTTCGAACGGTACGCCGAGCGCAACCGCAGTCGGAATCCCGACGAGCGTCGCTTGGAGATTCGCAAGTGGCGGTCGCGCGATGGACACCGGTCCAAGCACCGCGATGTTGTTCGCCTCTGACGTTTCCGGAACAGATCCGTTCGCATCGGCCTTCAGTATGAAGTAGTAACTGCCGTCTGTGAGTTCATTGCGGAGTGGGAGCGCGCCTGCGACCGATGCCTTTCGCGCGCTGCCCGTCACCAGCGTTGTGTCGGTCCACGCACCGACCGCAATGTCGTCCGCACTCGCAACGGCATCGGTCGAAAGGAAGACGGTGTTCGTCCATGGTCCGACAGCGTCCGCGATGCCTGCGTTCTCAAGCGTCCAGGTGAAATCAACGGCTGATCCAAAGACGAAGGCGCCGGTGTGCGACGCGAGATCGTTTGCAACGAGATCCGCTGCGGGCGTCGCGATGATCGCGAACGGCCCGTAGATATCCATGTTGTCTGTTTCGTTCGACTCTGGAACCACGCCAGCGATGTCGGTTCGCGCAATGAGGTAGCGCTCGCCTCCGATGTAGTCCTCAGGAAGAACGACTGCGACCGCGCGCGGTTGGGTAGCACCTGGCGCGAGCGTCGCGACCGATTGCTGAACACGCAAGACAAGGTCGTCGAGTGATGGCGTTGCGTCGGTCGACAGCAGCACCGATTCAGTCCACGGTGCAACGGCATCGACGATGCCGACATTTCTGGTCTCCCACGCGACCTCCACCGATGCACCAGCCCTCCATGAGGATGGCGTCGTCAGCAGTTGAACTGTGAGATTGGCCCGATCTGCGGGCGTCAGTGTGCATGTTCCGCTCGAAACGCTGAGGTTGTTCGATTCAGCGCTTCCTGTCGTTGGCCCTTCGGTGACTTGTCCAAGCGTGTCGACAACGACGATCGCTCGGAACGGTACGCCCGCCGCCACTGCGCTCGGAACTCCCTCCGCACTCGCGGTCCAACCGCTTCCCGCAGCAACAACGCCCGCGTGGATGACCGTCGCAAAGAGCGGGTCTGACGCATCGAGCGTTGCATCAAGCGAAAGGTACACGCGCTCAGACCATGAGAGCGGCGTCGCGCTCGTCCCTGCATTGGAACCAGTCCACTCGAGACGGAGCGGTGCGCCTTCAACCCCCGACGTTGGCACGTTCACCGCCGATACCACCAGATCTGGAAGCGGCGGAAGTGCAACGGAGACGACCGCTGGCGAAATCGTAAGGTTGTTCGCCTCGCGCTCAGGTGCACCTTCATCAAGATCGTTGTCAACATCGACCTCGACTCGGAATCGCACATCACCACTCGCGTCGAGCGGAACAACGATGAGATCCTGCCGCGTGATGGCTGCACCTGATTTGAGCGGGCCTTGGCGATAGAACGTGCCGATGACCAGTGGTGGTTGCGTTGGTTCGCTCAATCGCTCGATGGAAACGACCTCGCGCCACAGTCCGAGCGCCGACGTCTCGCCGAAGTTTCGAACCGTGTACGAAATGGTGGCGGGAGTACCCGCGACAACCGCCGTCGTAGCGATGACGGGTTCGGCCAACACATCGGGGCGTGGCGGGAAGGACACGACGACTGGAAGTTTCGCGCGTTGCGTGTTGTCGGCCTCGCCGATCAATTCTTCGATCTCACCAGACGCGTCACACTCAATAAATACGGTGTAGGCGCCGGGCACGGATGGCGCGGGAATGACCTGCTCGACGCTGCGAGTGGCACCTGGTTCGAGCGGGCCTTCGATGCGAAGCGCACCGTAGACGATGTCGTCGGCATCACCACGCACCTCATTCATCGAGAGCACAACGCGATCGCTCCATCCAGCGGTTTGGGCGATCAGCCCTTCGCCGCTGTTGCGATCCAACCATGAAAGCTCGATGGAGCCGCCGATTTCAGCAGAAGTGGGCGCTGTGATGTTCTCAATCACCAGATTGGGAAGCGATGGTTCTCCCACGGTGAAGGGGTTGCGCGTCACCGATGTGTTGTTCGCGTCGCCGCTTGCATTCTCTCGTACCGCGTTTGTGGCATCGAGGACAGCGACGATGTACCACGATCCCGCAAGCGTGATCGGGACCGTCACAACGGCGTCGATGGCCACCACTCCGCCGGTTGCAATCGAATCGTTGCGTGCGACATCAAGCAGGAAGGTGTCGCCACCAACACTCGCATCGCTCGAGAGGAAGAATCGATCGACGCGTGAAGCCGTCGCCGGCCAATCGCCCGCGTTCCGAACCTCATAGTGGAGTGCGAACGGCGTCCCCGCCGTCACGCCGTCCTTCGGAAGCTCGATCGCGAGCAACACGAGATCTGCGTACTGGCACGAATCGGGCACGCCGTTGCCGTCCGTATCTGCGGCACCGGCGGCGATGTCACAGGAATCGGGGATGCCGTTTCCGTCGCAATCGGGCGTCGAACCCGCCTTCACTTCGACGCGATCTGACAACCCGTTGCTGTTGCAGTCAGACGCAGCGGCCTGCGTGATCACACACTGCGACTTGGCTGCGACGATGGCGCCCACGCGTTCGACAACTGTGTCATTTTCGGCAATGACGAAGTGAATCTCGCCGCTCAGTCCGTTCCCGGTTCCGCCGGACGAAATGGTTATCCACGGAGCACTTGGAACGGCGTTCCATGTGCAGAACTGACTCACGGTGTCGATGCGTGTGAGGCCCGAGCCACCGAGGAAATCCACGGCGACGACGGCGGGCGTAAAGTCATTCTCGCTGCAGTCGGGAATGTTGACCTCGATAGAGTACTCGCGCGAAACGACGCGACGTGCGACGGCTGCACTTGTCTGCGTGGCACCCACGCCTCCGTCGACGAACACTGCAACTTCACGCGAGACAATGCGCTTCGCGACGGCTGCCGATGTCGCGGACCCAGCCGATCCACCGTCGACGAAAACCGCAACTTCGCGGGAGACAATCCTTGATGCAAGAGGCGGATCTGTCGGCCGTGCGCTCGCCGTACCGAACGGCAAGAGAAGTCCAACAACGAGCACGAACGCTGCGAGCAACGGCGTCGTCGCGCAACTTCGTCGACCGAATCGGCCGAGGTTGCGGAAGAGTTGTGTTGCGAGGGTTGCCATCGACGCGTGCGCTTCTACGGACTGAGTGCGAATAGTGGAGGCGAAGATTGAGTACGACTCTTGAGTGGGACGCTTGAGGGGGGCGCTTGAGTGGGACGCTTGAGTGGAAACTTTGAGTTCAGGCCGACTTCCACGTATGCGGAGCCCGCTCTGCGATCGTGATACAGTCAGTTCACGGAATCGTGACTTCCGCTTGCACCGTCGAGAAGCCTTGCGAAGTGCCGAGCGAGCCACTCGCAATCCACGTCGAAAGCGTCGCGTCGCCCGATTGCAAGGTCGCGGTCACGGTGGACATTGCATCGCCCTGCGCCGAGCGGAAGTGGATTTTCACCGTAGCGTTCGTCGGAACATTGCGGCACTCCACGAGTACCTCGACGTTGGGCGTTCCGACGACGAGATCTGCGGGTTGTTGAAAGCCTGCCGAAGGATCGGTCGGCGCGGACACGCCGGCCACCGAGAGAACGCGCACCGATGGCGTCACGCTTTCGCGCAAGAAGACGAACGATTTTCCGAGCGGAACATACGAGTAACCCGGTGTAGAGGGCGCAAGATCAACGGTGTTCGCTTCGACTCGAATCTTCCCGAGCGCCCCATTTCCGAGCCCTCGCGCCTGCAAGATTCCGCCGCCGTCAACCACGGGAGCAACCACGCGGATCATGCCGCCCGTGCCGCTGAAACCAAGGAAACTCGTCGGAGAGTTTGAGGTGAGTTCACCCGCGAGCTGCACACGTGTGTTACTGGCGATCAGCATGGCACCGCCACCGCCGAACGCGAGGATCGGTCCGAACTCGTGCACGCCTCCGCCTCCGGAGCCACCCACGAGCGGGAAGCACGTGGCATTGCCGTAGTCGAACGTCGCGAGGTTCTGACGGTTGCCCGCTCCAGGTCCGAAGCCGCTCGTCGGCAGCACGGAGTTGCCGCCCCGGAAGCCGCCCGGTCCGGCCGCGAATGCCCCGTTCGGGCAATCGAGTCGCACGTTGCCGAGGATCTCGACCGCGCCGTCCACCAACCAAACGACCGGGGGATTCTTTGGGTGATTCTTGAAGGTGACGGTCACGCCTGCCGGCACGTTGACGGACGCGTACTTGAAGACGATCAACCACTGCTCGGAGTCGTAGACACCATTGCCTTGACCTGGCGTGTTCCAAGCGCCGGTTCCTGCGAGACCAAGATCGATCACCGTATTGGTGGTCGGCGCAAACACGCCGTCGCTTCCATCAGACGGCACATCGAAGCCCTGCGCGACCACAGGCGACACTGCGACCAACGGAAGGATCCCAAGAAGCATCAGTATTCCGAACAGCCTCGAAGGCAGTCTCGAGCGAACGTGCTTGCGTCCTCTCGAGCTCCTGTAAGTCGGTGTACGAGTCAGCCGATCGCTCCCCATGAAACTGTTAAACCCAAACAATGCGGCGACTTGCGGTTGAAACATCTGCAGCACTCCTTCGGACTCGATACTTCTCGCGGTGGATCAAGCGACGTTGCACGAGCCTTCGCGTGAATCGCCCAAGCAACTTCACCATCCGCGCAAACGAACGACGCTTCGATGCAACGCGGCAACCCTACCTGTGTGTCGAGGTTCGATTTCTCCACCTGCTGTGCAACAACGCACAACACGCGATTCCGGTCGAACGCGACCCGCCTTGAACATGCCTCACGAACCATGGTGCCGGACGCGGCGCATGGCACACACGCCGCAAAAGTCACGCAGCAGCTCAACGAGAAAGACAGAGGTTACCCCGACGTGCCACAGATCCAAACACGAAATAATGTCATTCTTTCATTCCCAGAACCTCGCGCCTGACGGTCACACGCCGCCGAAACCACGAATCTCGGAACTGTGGGCCCAAACAGGCCCCTTTCTTCGGGCTTCGAACGATCGACTCTGGCATGCAATCCATGACGAAGATCCATCGCAACAAAAAGGAGCAATGCGTCCGGGCGGTGCCCCATTTGGGGGACCACAATGGGGGGCCGCAATGGTGGGCCACAAGGGGCATCAAATCTCCCGCTCCAGAGAAGATAGCTTCCGCGTCGGTTGGCTGCCGGCCGCCACCACGCTCAACGACACGCACCCCACGCCACGAGCGGTTCAATCAGGTCTGACGCACCGACGTTGCCGTCGCCATCGTGGCCGATCGATGCCGACGCAGACGGTTCG
>JBEIJG010000193.1:0-6228 GCA_040380385.1 Phycisphaeraceae bacterium
CGACATTCGCACTGAACGCTAGCGAAGTGTGGGCGGCCGCCGTGTTGGCCGAGGCCATGTCCTGAATCGATGAGAACCCGAGGAGTGTCGTGTGCTGGTTGTTCGACTGGTTCGTGTAGCCGCGCATGAAAAGCAGGTCGGCGTTGGCAACGGAGGTGGCCGCGGCGGTGAGAACGAAAGCGGAGTGGAGGAGTTGGAACTTCATAACTTCGGTTTCCGTGTGCTTTGTTGAGGGACAAGATTTCGCGAGAGCGACAGGACAGCTGCCCGTGAACGCTGGGAGCAACCGCGCGGGAGTGGCCTTCACGAAGAGCCCACCGCATAGACGTAGGCGAAAAGTCCCGCGGCCTTCGGTCACGGGGCCTGCGAAAAAGGCGTAAGTCGTGGTGATTCGGGCCGTTGTGGCGATTTATCGGGGCCAAGAGAGCGTGGTCGCGCGGTGGGGCGCCAGCCGCTGACTCGCACGCGGAGGAGAGGGGGTTGAAACGCGACGTCCGAAGCGAGAGGGCGCAGATCCGCACGGCCCGCGTCAGCGGCAGCCAACCTTACCTCCCGACCTCACTCCTCAATCTTGTATCCAAGCTTCTTGATCGCCGCGACGATGTCGCCGCGCGATTCGGCCGGAGCCGTCACGTCCACCTTCTCGTCGATGTGGCTTGCTTTCACCGACGTCACTCCCGCGATCTTGCCAACCTTGTCGCAGATCGCGCCCTCGCAACCTTCGCAATGCATGCCCTTCACCGCGATTGTGAACGCGACGGGTGCTGTGGCTGCTGCGGTGCTCGCGGCTGCAACGCTCCCAGTTTCGCGACCCGTTCCGCTCTCCGCCAGCGGATTACTGCACTCGCCATTGCACGCGGCGAGTGCGAAACTCAAGAATACGAACGAGGCGACGAACGAGACGACGGACGAGACGGGGATGGCGTTGGCGGTGCGCATGGGAAGAGGATAGCGCGGACTCTTAGGCACGAACCACACCCGCAGACGCAAACTGTCCACGGAGAATCTTGTCGGCGGGAGCCTTCATCCAATCATCGAGGAGCGATGCGTAGACGGAACGGAAATCGACGCCGAACTTGAGGTCGCCCTGATCGAGATCAACAAGCGAGGGATGTCGTCCGACGACGCCCGGCTTCACGCCAGCGCCAATGACGAAGACCGGCGCTGCGGTTCCGTGATCGGTGCCGCCGGAACCATTTTGCTTCACGCGTCGGCCGAATTCGCTAAACACGAGCGTCACCACGCGTTCGGCGTTGCCTTGTTCCTTCAGATCGCGCTGGAATGCCGCGACCGACTCCGAAACTTGTCGGAGGAGTTGTCCGTGCCGACCCGCTTGCGCGCTGTGCGTATCGAATCCGCCCATCGTCGCGTAGTAGACGCGCGTCGGCATGCCGTCGCGAATCATCGCGCCGACCGTTCGAAGCTGCCGCGCGAGCGCGTGATCGGGATAGCGGACGAGTGGCTGCTTCGCGACTGCCGCAAGAATGCGTTCGCTCGCAACTTGTGCATCGAGCGCGGTGCGCATCAAGAAATCTTTTTGCGTTTCAGCGGGCGTTCCCGCGAGCGAGCCCGCGCGATTGATTGCGTCGTAGGGATCCTTCATCGAGCTGTGCAAATCTTCGCCGAGCCAGCGGAAAAGCGCAGGATTCTCGAAGGAAATCGGCTTCTGGATGTTGCCTTCCATCGCGAGCGGCGCAGTGCGTCCAACCGCAACCGAACCCTCGGGAATCGGCGTGCCGTTGCACGTTGCGTCGAAGTAGCGACCGATCCATCCTGAGCCCTTTGCATCAAGTCGACCAGTTTGCCAGATGTCCATCGACGTGAAGTGTGAGCGATTCGGGTTCGGATACCCCACGCCTTGCACGACAGAAACGAGACCCTCGTCGTACAACTCTTTGAGCGACGTCATCGCAGGATGCAGACCAATGCCCGCATTCTGATCAAGCTGAAGCGCGACGGTGTTGCCTGTTCCACCCGGTGCTTGCACGGCGATTTGTGGTCGTGCGTTGAAGTAGGCCGGATCGCCGTAGGGAATGACGGTGTTGAGGCCGTCGTTGCCGCCGCCGAGTTGAACGACGACAAGAATGCGGTGATCCGGAACTCCCGGATTCGAACTTAACAACGGATTGCCGAGGACACCAAGCGCGCTGCGCTCGATGAAGCAGGGCACCGTCGCCGCGAGCGACGCAAGTGCGCAGCCGCGTTGCAAGAAGAGTCGACGAGTGAATGGGGTGTTCTGCATGGTCGAATGTCCACTCTTCAGCACAGTTGATACTCGGGCATCGCGCCGATGAGGCAGAGAAGTGCCTTGATTCGATCGTTGGTGATGGCCGTCGCGCGGCCAGAACTATCAAGATTGTCGAGGAATGCCTCGAGTTGCGCGAGTCGCTCTGGGGCAACGCTTCCACCAAGCGCGAACGATGCGAGTACCCGCATTGCTTCGCTCGTTTCGAGCCCGCCGCGCGCGTCGCGTAAATGTTCGACGAGTGGAAGCGAGTCGTAGGACATCTCGCTCTCGCTCCAATCGAAACCCTGCGGACGACGCCCCGTCACGAGATAAATCACGATGTTTTGCCGCACAAAGAGCGTGGCTGTGTTGATCCACGCGCGGCCGCCGTCCCAGCCTTTGACGCTCGGTGGTTGGAAAAGTTGTTGTCCCATCAAGTCGCCGGCGTCAATGAGTGACTTCATCTCGCGCGGCGGCGTACCGAGACTGCGCACGGTTTGCACCATCAACTGCGTTGGGCTCTTGATGACCGCGAGGCGATTTTCGGCCGCGTAAAAGTGTCGCGAGCGGAAGAGCGTGCGCAACGTTGGGCGAATACGCCCTTCGTTTCGGCGGAATTCCTGTGCCAGACGCGCGACGCACTCTTCACCATCGCGGGAGAGCTTTGGCGAATCGTTGACGAAGAATCGATAGAACTTTCGTGCGATGTACTGCGGGCACTCGGGACGCTCGAGAATCGCTGCAACAAATGCGTTTCCATCGAGATTGCCGTTCTTTCCAAGAATGGACTTTGGTCCCGCGTCGAATTGATCTTTGTCGAAGAAGAAGTCGTTGCCGCGATAGGTGCGGCCGGTCAATGCGCGCGCGCCTTCTTTGATGTCGCGCTCGCTGTAGCCGTTGCCTTCACCGAGTGTGAAGAGTTCGAGCAACTCGCGCGCAAGATTCTCATTCGGACTTCGCCGTCGATTTTGATTGTTGTCGAGATAGCGCAGCATTGCGGGGTCGCTGATGATGCCGCGCACGAGCGTTTGAAATTCACCGGAGCCGTAGCGGCGGAACATCTCGTTCTGCAGCGCCATATGCCAACTATTCTCGATCGTGCGATAGCCCGTTGCGAAGTGGCCGTGCCAAAAGAGCGTCAACTTTTCTTCGAGTGGCCGCGGCGTTTCGATCATGCGCTGCAGCCATGACTTCTGCATGAGCGCAAGTTGCGCCCGATCATCGCGTTCGCGCTGTTGGCGCATCGCCTCGAGTCGAGCGATCGTTTCTTCATCGCCTTGCGTGCGCGCGCGACGCAAGGCTTCGCGCTCTTCGGGGGTTGGCTCTCGCAAAACGTCGGGTCGAAACTCGCCGTTTGCGAACAGCGGGCCGCGATCGCGCGGAGGTTCCGTCTCGGAACGCTCGCCAGGCTTGCGCGGTTCCGACATGTCGTACTCAACCAAAACATCCAACGCACCATCGAGGCCCATCTCAACCAGCGCCTGCACTTGCTGTGGCGTGCCGCCGAACCCTGCTCGATTGAGAAGATGCAGCGCTGCCGCGAAGTCAAAGTCCTTTTTGAGGAGCGGTGTAAGCGGGTGTTCCATGGCGAAGCGATGCGGCAGCGGGGCAGAGTGGTACGAACCCGAGGTTTCGTGGTTTCGAGGTTTCGTGGTTTCGAGATTACGTGGGTTCGAGGTTACGAGGGTTCGAGGTTCCTTGGAAATCGACCAAGTCCCGTCGAAAGTTCCGCGTTTTCAGGCCGAAACGCGTCGACGACGCGTGACCAAAAGGACTGCGCCGACGGGAACAATGACCGCAAGCGGCGTCCACAGCGTGGGTTCGTCGGTAAACGATTGGTCAAGCAGGGGCGTGACCACTGCGAGGGAGACAAGGAGGGCAATCCAGTGGATTGGTCGCGGTCGACCGACCAGTCGCAAGGCGAGGAAGGCGTAGGCGGGGAAAAGGAGGCCGTAGAGTCCGAGGAATCGCAGGTATGTATCGCGATTTGGTGCGAGCAGCGCCGCGAGGAGCCCGACAAATCCTGCGCCAAGACCTAGGAAAAGTCGCGCGTTCGGCGCGATTTGCACGAGTCGGAGTTCCGAAAGGTGCAGCGCGGAAGTCAGCGCAAGTTGGATTGCCAGATGCGAGCGCACGGCAGGGTTGTTGAGCGCGCCCGGTCCTGCGGCGAGGTAGCACACGGTCAACACCAACATCGACGCGAAGGTCACACCAAAGATGGCGAAGTTCGTCGGTCGCGCGCCCGCGGGAACTTCTTGCCGTGCGCGATGGAACGTCAGGTCGAGGTTTGGTGAGAGCGCGAATCCAAAGACAATCGTGGGGAGGACAAGCGCCAAGTCCATCGGCGCCCATGCGCCTTCAAGCGCGAGGCTGTTGAAAGCGATACCCCGCGATTCGCCGCCAAAGATGAACGACCACGGCAAGAAGGCAAACGTGAGCAGGCTGAGCGGATACGCCAGCGCAGCGAGCATCCAAAGCACGCCGCGCGGAATCGCCGCGAGAAGCACTGCCGCGCCGAAGATCGCGCCCGAAGCGAGCGCGGTGCCTTCGCCCGGCGTCATTCGGAAGTTCTCTCCGAGCACGGGGCCCCAAAGCCAACCCGCGAAGAACACTTGATACGCGATGGTTGCCGCAGAAAAGAACGCCATCATCGCCGCGTGATCGCGCGTCTCTTCGCGAGACCGCTCGGCGCTCCGGAGGTAACCGAAGAGTGCGCAACCGAGAATGTTTGGAATGGCGAAGGCAACAATCCCCGGCCAACCCATCAGTTGTCCGATCACGATCGGCGCGAACATGCCGATGCACCACGTCCAACTTGTTGCCAGTGCAAATCCGGAGAGAACCGTGCGCAAAGAACCACTCATGCCGACGGGCCGCCCGCGTCATCGGATGTCGGTTCGGTGCCTTTGGGCGAACCGAGCGTGTTCGGCGAAGCCGCGCGACGTTTCGCGCGCGCCTTCCGGCGTTCCGCGCGATCGCGCACCATGTCTTTCGGCGTGCAGTGGAAGGTGATGTCGCACCGACCCACCAGCGTTTCGCCGACTTTCGTCACGATCTGCTGCTGGTAAACCTCGAGCTCAAGCGTGACGTTGAATTCGCCGCCGCGCTTGACCTTCTCCTCGACGTCTTCGCTCTTCACCACGCGATAAATCGCGGGCCCAAGACACGGTCGGAGGAAGCGGTACTTCATCTCTTTGCAGACGACGGTGTAATCGCCGCCGCACACCGAGAAGAGGTACATACCCGCAGCGACTTCGGAGTTTCCGAGCAGCGCCGCGCCGGCCATCGCGTCGTAAAAGTTGCGATTGAAGCGGCGGAACGGGAGGATCGCCGCGAAGCGCTCGCGCGTCATGGCGCGCTTCGAATACATCTTGATTCCCGAACGGGCCGCGAACGGCAACCACACGAGCGAAAAGAGCCAGTGGAAGAAGTTGTTCTTGATCGAGAGGCGACTCGCCCACGCCTCGAGACGTTCGGTCCAGGTCGGCGGCCGCGCCGGCGTCCTGCGCAGCGCTGGCGTCGTCTGGATCGGTCCGTCCGCACCGGCGATCGTTCCGGTCGGCGTCGCCGCTTGGCCGTCGTGCGGTCGCTGGGAGAGGGAAGTGGGTTCGGAGGTGCTCACGGTGCGGCGCTCGGCGGGGAGGACATCGTAGTGGACGGGCCGCGGCTCGGGAGCGGCTCGGGAGCGGCTCGGGAGCGGCTCGCTCCGAGGGGTAGGCGAATGCGAGGAACGATCGCGCGCGCGAGGCCGCGCATCTCCACCGAGACAAGCGAGCGAGTTCCTCGAATGCTGTGCTTTTCACAGCACGCTGTACGGATTCCCGCGGTCGTCGCTCTTACCGGCGGCTGCCCGTCGACCGACGCGAGCCCCGCGGAAACCAAGCGGAAACCAAGCGATTCGCACGCGTCCGTGCGCGCCGCACTCATCCCCTAAGCACAGGAAGGAACCAGACATGAACCGTTTCGCTCGCCAATTCACCAACCGCCTCACCGATCGTCTC
>JBEIJG010000194.1:0-6222 GCA_040380385.1 Phycisphaeraceae bacterium
AACACCGCGGTGTGCGATACGCGGGTTGTGTGGCCATGCAGCTTGATGAGCTAGATCCGAAGCGCGTTGAGATCACGCAACTTCCTTCGCGCAGTCTCGGCAAGTCTGAAGGCTACGACCGCGTTGGCCTTGAAACACGCGCGTACACCGTCGTCATCACGGGTGCGACGGATTTCATCGCAGGGATCAATCCGGCGGTGCGTGTCGCAGATCCAAAAATCACCGCAAAAAACAGGGCAAAAGAGACGCTGCAGTTTTCGTTCGACGAGTTGCTTGCACGACATACAAAGCGCTACAGCGAAGTGATGCAGCGCGTGAGTCTCGAGATTGGCTCAACGCCGCAAGCGACGAAGCCCACCGATGTGCGCCTCGCGGAATTCCGAAATGGCGCGGATGATCCCGCGCTCCTCGCGCTCTATTTCCAGTTCGGTCGATACTTGCTCTTCTCGAGTTCGCGCGCGGGTGGCCTGCTCCCCGCAAACTTGCAAGGCTTGTGGAACGAGCATCTCGCGGCACCGTGGAACGCCGACTACCACACGAACATCAACATTCAAATGAACTACTGGCACGCGGAGTCGACGAACCTCGCCGAGTGCCATGAACCGTTGTTTGCATTCACCGATCGATTGATTCAAAACGGCCGTATTTCTGCGGAAAAACTGTACGGCGCGCGTGGCTCGGTCGTGCATCACACAAGCGACGCATGGGCGTTTACCGAGCCGATCGGCCTTACCGTGTGGGGCATGTGGCCGCACGGCGGTGGCTGGTTGACGCGTCATTACTTCGAGCATTACGCGCACTCGGGTGATGAGTTGTTCCTGCGCGAGCGCGCGTGGCCTGCGCTTGCCGCGTGCGCAGAGTTCTATCTCGATTATCTCTGTGTCGATCCTGCGACCGGCAAACTTGTTGCTGGTCCGAGTTCGTCACCTGAGAACACGTTCATCACGCCCGATGGTCAGCAGGCGAACATCGGCATGGGGAATGCGATGGACCAAGCGATTATTTGGGATGTCTTCACGAACTTGCTCGACGCCGCGAAGGTGCTCGCGCGCGATGACGACGAACTCACGAAGCGTGTGCGTGTGGCGCGCGACAATCTCGCGTGGCCATCGATCGGTGCAGATGGACGTTTGATGGAGTGGGCCCGTCCTTTCGGCGAAGCAGAGCCAGGACACCGTCACATTTCGCATCTCTTCGGCCTGCATCCTGGTGCGCAGTTCAACTGCGACACCACACCAGAACTTCTCGCAGCAGCGCGCAAAACGCTCGATTTCCGCTTGGCAAACGGCGGCGGCCACACTGGTTGGAGCCGCGCGTGGCTCATCAATTTCTTCGCACGTCTCGGTGACGGAAAGGCCGTCGAGGACAACCTGCGTGCGCTTCTTTCGAAGTCGACACTGCCCAATCTCTTCGACGATCACCCGCCGTTCCAGATCGATGGCAATTTCGGCGGCGCTGCCGGCGTCGCCGAAGCGCTCATGCAATCACACGTCGCGGAGAAGGACGCGTTCGAACCGGGAGCGCTGCCGCGCTACATCATCGACATTCTTCCCGCGCTGCCGCCCTCGTGGAAGACAGGCGAAGTGCGTGGTCTGCGTGCGCGCGGCGGTGTGACGGTGAACAAGCTCGCATGGAATCCGAGCGTCATTCGTGTTGAAATCACCGCGACCGGGCGAGATGCGATCAGCGTGCGCCCCCCACTCGGATGGGAAATCAAAGGCGCGGCGCGAGAGCCAAATGGTTCATACGAAGTGAAGCCGCAAACTCCATCCACTTTCACCATTGAATTCCAGCGTCTGCCAGATTGAGCGAAAAGTGACACTTGTTGAACGCACGGCGCAAAGACGCCAAATGCCTCGCTTCACGCCACCACTGCTTGTGCGTCGCCGCGGCAATCGCTTGCGGCGATGTACCCATGCGGAACACGCTTGATGCACTGCGCACGACCAAAGGTGATCGACTTCTCCAGAGCGACTTTCACCTCGTGCCCACGCGCACGGAGCTCCGCGAGTGTCGTGTCTGCGAATCCTGGCTCCATGTCGAGTTTCAGGCCGTCACTCACCTGCCACCGCGGCGCATCGAGTGCGGCCTGCGGATTTGCGCGCGCATCTTCAAGTCGTGAGGCAATTTGCAGTTGTCCCTGCGGCTGCATGTAACCGCCCATACAACCAAAGGCGACATGCGGCAGCGCAGCGCCCTTCTCATCACGCTCGATCAACATGCCTGGAATGATCGTGTGATACGGCAACTTCGAAGGCGCGTATTCGTTCACATGACCGCGTTCGAGCGTGAAGCACGCGCCACGATTCTGCATCGCAATGCCCGTGCCGGGAATCACGATGCCCGAACCCCAACCGGTGTAATTCGATTGAATGAGCGACACCATGTTGCCGTCGCGATCGGCGGTGCAGAGCAGGATCGTGCCACCGGTCTTCGGCGGGCCGTGCTCGAAGTCCTTCGCGCGCGATGAGTCGATTTCAGCGGCCAGTTTCGCAAGAAACTCGCGCGCCAAGAGTTCCTCTGGTTTCACGCGCATCGCGGCTGGATCACCAACCTCGCGATGCACCGTACGAAACGCGAGTTTCATCGCTTCCGCTGCGAGATGGATGCTGTCGGCGCAATCGGGCGAGAGATCGGCAAAGCGCGGATTTGCGCGGCATTCATCGAGAATTCCGCGCGCGATTTGCGCGGCGATCCCTTGTCCGTTCGGCGGAATCGCGAGCATCGTCGCGCCAGCGAACGGCGCTTCGAGCGGCTTCACCCACTGCGGTTGATGCGCCGCGAGATCTTTTTCATCGAGAAATGCGCCATCCGCGCGCGCGGCGTCGGCGATCCTCTTCGCGATCGCGCCCGTGTAGAACGACGCGCCCTCCGTGCGTCCAATCTCCTCGAGCGTGTTCGCGTGATCGAGAAATACCACGCGCTCGGCGGCAAACGGCGCGCGACCCTCAGGCGCGAAGACGCGCTTCCACTCGTCGTGGCGTGACATCGACGGATACGCGCGTGCCCAGAGTTCCGCCGTGCGCGGCGCCACGAGATAGCCCTCGCGCGCGAAGCGAACCGCGGGTTCCATGAGATCGGCGAACGGCAATCGACCGAAGCGCTTCCAAAGCGCAACCCAACCCGAGACGGCGCCAGGCACCGTCACCGGACCCCAACCACGCATCGACATACCCGCCTGTCCATCGAACACGCTCCGCGCTTGTCGCGCAGGTGAGCGACCGGAGGCGTTCAGGCCCACGACTTCACCGCCGAAAATCCCAAGGACGAACGCGTCGCCACCGATGCCGTTGGTGGTCGGTTCGAGCACCGTCATCGCAGCCGCGGTCGCAACCGCCGCGTCCGCCGCCGATCCGCCGCGTCGCAAGATTTCGACTCCGGCCTGTGCGGCAAGTGGCTGACTCGTCGCAACCGCCATCGAACCGCAGACCGCCGGCCGCCGCGCGTCGTGTGGAAGCGACCAGTCGAAGGACGGCGCGGGTGCGATTTCGCCACGATCGGGAAGGTTCTCGGCGCTTCGTTCCATGCGGCGCAGCCTACCCTCTCGACCCTGCGCGTCGGGCGACGCGGGCCCTGTGGTACAACAACCGCCCCGCGGCAAACCGCGTCAGAAGGAACCACCATGGCCGGAGTCAAGCAGCCCAACGACAAGAGTCACTTCCTCCTCCCCGACCTCGGCGAAGGCCTCGCCGAAGCGGAACTTGTGAGTTGGAAGGTGTCCGCCGGCGACACTGTGAAGGAATCGCAGACGCTTGCAGAAATGCAGACTGACAAGGCGCTCGTCGAAGTGCCGTCGCCATGGGCGGGCACCGTGAGCGAACTCTGCGGCAAGGCTGGCGATGTCATCAAGGTCGGCGCGGTGCTCGTGCGCTACGGCGCAGCGAAGGCCGCTGCTCCCGCGAAGGCGGCGCCAGTCGCGGCCGCCGCGGCAAACGGAACTACTTCAAACGGCAACACGGCAAGCGGCAATACGTGCATGTCGAGCCAGATCGCCGCTGGCGCGAAAGCCGCCGAGGGCGGCAAAGTTGAAGGGGATCAGGGCACAGTCGTCGGCACGATGTCAGGCACACTGACGGTGAGCGATCGATTTGCGCGGCGCGCAACGGAAGTTGCAGTGGCGGTACGTGAAGGCAAGGCGCTTGCAACGCCCGCCGTGCGCGGACTCGCCAAGAAATTCGGCGTTGATATTCAGAAGATTCCGGGCACAGGCCGCGGCGGACGTGTGACCGCAAGTGATGTCGGCGCATTTGCGGAAAACGGCGTTGCGACAACCGCGGCCGCTCCAGCAACTGCTGGCTTTGCACCGCGCGCAGCGACCGTCACGCCAGGCTCTGTCTACATCGACCAGAACGACGTCGCGCAGCGCGTGCCGTTCCGCGGAGTTCGCCGCAAAATCGCCGAAGCACTCTCGCGCAGCGTGCAAACCGCCGTCCACTTCACCGTGGTCGACGAAGCCGATGTCACCGCGCTCGAGGCAAAGCGTAAGGAGTACTCGAAGGTTGTCGGCGAGAAGCTCTCCATGCTTCCCTTCATCATGACGGCAATTTGCCGCGCGCTGAAGAAGCATCCGTCGCTCAACGCCGTTGTCGACGATGCGAAGGGCGAAATCATCTTGAAGAGCGCGGTCAACCTTGGTTGCGCGGTCGACACGGATGCAGGGCTCATGGTGCCCGTCATCAAGAACGCGGGATCGATGGCGCCCGTCCAACTCGCGCAGAGCGTGAAGACGCTCGCCGCGAAGTGCAAGGACCGCACGATCGCGCGTGAGGATTCGCTCGGCGGCACATTCACGATTTCGAACGTCGGCAGTTACGGCGGCATGTTTGCGACGCCGATCATCAACTACCCCGAGGTTGCGATTCTCGCCGCTGGCCGCGCGAAGGAGAAGGTTTGCGTGAAGGACGGCAAGTTCTACGCAGGTCTCGTGCTGCCGCTCTCGCTTTCGTGCGACCACCGCGTCGTCGACGGCGCCGAGGGCGCGCGCTTTCTCAACACCGTTGTGAAGTTGCTCGAAGATCCAGACGCGCTGCTCTCGTAAGCGCGACGAAAGGACTCCCTCTATGCAGGTGTCGAATACTCGGCGATCGTTGATTGCGAGCGTACTGCTGTTTTCCTTTGTTTCTACGCCCGTTTCGTTTCTCAGCGCGTGCGCGAACAAGCCAGGTCCACGCATGGCCGTGATGCGCGTCACACATCGATTGACCGAAGAGAAGAAGCACGAGACCGAGGTCGCTGTCGGCGGCGAACTCGCGAATGAATTGCCGTTCAACGCGGGCACTGGCTACTCGTGGACTGCGAAGGGTTTCGACGCGAAGGTGCTCACGCTGGTCTCGCAAGAGTCACGCTCGGAGACAACCGACGGCCGCACAGGCGGACCGATGATTGAGCACTTTGTCTTCAAAGGCGTGAAGGAAGGCGAGACGACGATTACCTTCGAGTTACGCCGAAGTTGGGAGAAGGATGTTGCCCCGGCGCAGACGCGCACGATGAAGGTCAAGGTTGTGAAAGCGGCAAACTGAGCCGGTTCGCACACCGAAACATGGAGGAGGTCCGGGTGGAACATGCACGCGACGCAAGCAGCATTCGCGTTGTTGGCGAGTGTCGTGTTTTTCTCGCGTTTGAAGCGGGATTTGCGATCGATCTCGCGCGCGCTGCTGCACGACTTCCTGCATCCGCTCGTGAAGCGCTTCCTGCAAGTCGTCGCGTTCCGGCCGATTCTGACTTCGCACAGAAGCCACTTCGCGTGGTGATCGAGCGTGCGCCGATCGTGGTTGGTGCTTGGCGCACCGAAGCTGCGGTGGAAGCAACGCTCTACGACTTTGGTGCGGTATCGATCGCATTTCGTATTCCATTTGCCGACGCGCCTGACGCATTGCGTCCGCTGGCCGCTCTTCTCTGGAACAACGCCGCGCTTGCGAGCGCAGCGCGCGCCGCGGTCGAGGCGCTGCTCACAACCCTCGGCGATGCGGTGACGCGTCCCGAACTCCGCTCAGGCGCTGAAGATTACGTCGTGTTCACCATTGAACCCGCGTCGTGTGATGTGGAGCATTCGATCGACGTACTCGGCCGCGAGACAGTGGCAGCACTCGTCCGGCTGGAAGATGCTCCACTCGCCGCCGACAGTGTTGCAGATGCCGTTGCGTCGCCGATCGCATACGGGCCACATGATCTCGCTGTTGTCGATTGGGCGGCTGCCATCGTCATTGACGCTGAACCAGCCGC
>JBEIJG010000195.1:0-6221 GCA_040380385.1 Phycisphaeraceae bacterium
AGCGAGGAATCTTCAGCGGCACGCGAACGCACGGTTCGAGGTTCGAAAGATGCGGCGACGGCCAAATCTGCGGTCGACGGGCTTGAGCACTCGATGGGTGAGATCGATCACGCCGCACGTGAGATTGGACAAATCGTTCGCGTGATCGATGAAATCGCGTTCCAAACCAATCTTCTCGCACTGAACGCCGCGGTTGAGGCAGCGCGCGCTGGAGAAGCGGGCCGCGGTTTCGCCGTGGTTGCGCAGGAAGTTCGCGCGCTCGCCACGCGATCTGGCGAAGCCGCACGAAAGACGACCGAGCTCGTTTCGAGTGCAAGCGATCGCGTCGCACGCGGCGTCAACTACTCACACGAGGTTCGCACCGCGCTTGAACAGATCGTCTCGATCTCGTCGGAAGTCGCGCGTGCCGTCGACACGATCGCTCAGGCGCAGAGCGAGCAACTCTCGGGAATCACGCAACTCGACGCGGGGATTGCAGAAATCTCGCGGACGACACAAGAAGCCGCAGGTCAGAGCCAGCAAGTCGCTGCAACCGCGCGTCAATCCTCCGAAGAAGTCGAAACACTGCGCGGCTCTGTCGCACGATTCAAGATCGAGAACCTGAAGGTCCAGCGGGCGGCGTGACGCGACCGGCCGCACGGCGATTCGCGCCCTTCGCCCCGACGTTCGCATCACCGAGGTCTCCACGCGCGCGTTCGACGGCCTGCATGAGTCGCGCGACAACGTTGGGATACGCGGGGGCAATATCACGCGACTCGCGCGGATCGAGTGCCAGGTTGTACAGCGCAAGCGGAACATCGCGCTCGACGTACGGTGTTTCGCGGCCGTCGACACCACCAGGCTTTCCGTCGAGCGTGCGCGATCGATGTGGAAGACAGAGTTTCCAATCACCTTCCATGACCGCTTCGAGTCGATTGTTGTGGTAGTAGAAGAGAAACGTCTCTTGCGTCGGCTGCGCCGATGGATCACAACGCCAAATCTTGCGCGCGTCGCGACCGTCGATCGGTCGATCGACCGATGCGGGCGGCGCGCCGACCAGTCCCGCGAGTGTTGCGAAAACGTCGATGGTCATCCACGGCACTTCGGAAACAGCACCCGCAGGAACTTCGTTCGGCCAACGCATGAGACAAGGCACGCGCACGCCGCCTTCGAAGGTGGTGCCCTTTCCTTCGCGCAAACCGCCTGTTGAACCTGCGTCTGAACCGAAGGAAAGCCACGGGCCGTTGTCGGAGGTCACGAGCACAATCGTTTCGTTTGCGACACCTGTTCGATCGAGCGCATCGAGCACCGCACCGAGCGACACATCGAGTTCGCGCATGACCGCTGCGTACAGATCACGGCGTGATTTTGGTGCAAACTTCGCCGACACCGCGAGCGGCGTGTGTGGTTGTGGATGCGCGAGATACGCAAAGAACGGGCGCTCCGCCGCGCTGTTTCGCTCGATGAAGTCGACCGTGCGCGCAGTGCACTGCGCGGTGAGCGCAGCTTGATCGTTGAGATCACGCACGGAGCCAGCGACTTCGAGTCCGTCCATCAACGGCAACTCAGGAAACTCGATGTTCGGGAATCGCGGTTTCCACATGTCGTTCGAGTAGGGAATGCCGAGGTACTCGTCGAAGCCGTGATGCATCGGGTTGAACTCCGGCAGATGCCCGAGGTGCCACTTCCCAGCGATCAGCGTGGCGTAGCCCTGCGCGCGGAGCACCTCCGCGAGCGTGCGCTCCTCTGCGGCGATTCCAACTTTCGCATCGGGAAAGAGTGCGCCGGAGATTCCGATGCGATTCGGGTAACAGCCCGTCAGCAGCGCTGCTCGCGACGCGCTGCACACGGGTTGCGCGGTGTAGAACCTCCGAAACGCAGTGCCCTCCCGGGCGAGCCGCGCGAAGTTCGGCATCTCGCGCGTGTACGCAGGGCGATCCTCGTCAGAGACCGAGAACCCGGGCATGTCGCCCCAGCCCATGTCGTCGAAGTACACGAGCACAACGTTCGGAGTCGCGGGCCGTGTGGAATCCGGCCGCGGCATTGCAGAATTTTGACGTGTGCGATGGTCGGTTGAGCCTTTCGAGATATCAGCGCTCGCGCTCGAAGAAACAGGGTCTTTCTCCGCGGAGACGCATCCCTGCGCGAGGGCGGCCGCGGCGAACAAAATCGCACATGCAGGAACCCGAGCGGCTGATCGCACCAAACGCGCAACGCGCGAGCCACGCAGGAAGAGGCGCGTTGAGTCAGAAGTCGGCCGTGGATTTTCCTGAGTCATTTCGGACACCGTACCGCGGGACGGCCTTGCCCCGTCGCTCTTCTCGCGGATACTGCGAGGATGTCACCTGCGGAATCGTCCAACTCGCATGCGACCTCGCCTTCCTCGCCAGATGCGCAGCGATCTCGTTTGGCTGCGAAGCGTGCATTCTTTGCGGCGATCCCGGTCGCACTGGTGGTCGCAGGTGCCGTACACGTCACGCGCGCCGATCAAGATCGCGCCCCCGCAGCTGAAACCCACGCCGATTCGGGTATTGAGCAAACCGTTTCTGCGATGACGAACCCGATCGCGCCCCGCGTCGACCCCGCGACGTTCCGGCCGCTTCCTGAGAAGACCGCGCGTCACGCGACCCATTGGGCGTACCAAGCGATGTCGCGACCAACGCCGCCGACGGTGCTCTTCGAGCGTTGGGCGCGCAACGACATCGACCGATTTGTCTTGGCGAAACTTGAGGAGGCCGGCGTCACGCCAGCGCGCGAGGCTGATCGACGCACGCTGCTGCGACGCGCGTACCTCGACTTGATCGGCGTTCCTCCATCGGCGGAAGACGTCGCCGCGTTTGAAGCCGATCGCGCGCCCGACGCCTACGAGCGTCGCATTGATGCGCTCCTTGCAAACCCGATGTACGGCGAGCGCTGGGGTCGCCACTGGCTTGATGTCGCGCGCTATGCCGATTCGAACGGTGTCGATGGGAACATCGCGTATGCGAACGCGTTTCGTTACCGCGACTACGTGATCGACGCGTTCAATCGCGACATTCCATTCGACGAGTTTTTGACCGAGCAAATTGCGGGCGATCTGATCCCTGAGCCTGTACATCCAACCGCCGACGACGACGCGCGAACACGCGGACGCCTCGCAGCACTTGGGTTTCTCGCGCTCGGGCCAAAGATGCTCGCGGAGCCCGACAAAGAGAAGGAACGCGTCGACGTTGCCGATGAGCAGATCGACGTTGTCACGAAGGCATTCCTCGGGCAAACGATTTCATGCGCTCGCTGCCACGACCACAAGTTTGATCCGGTTTCGCACGGCGATTACTTCGCGCTTTCTGGGATTTTCCGCAGCGTTTCAACGTTTGACAGCATCGCAACGGTCGGACGTGTCGCGCAACGACCGCTCGCAACTGCTGTGGAAGTCAAGCGTCATGAGGAAGCGACAAAGGCTTGGACGACGCGTGCGCACGAACTCGACCGCGCGCGCGACGCAGCACTTCGTAGCGCTCGATTTGCCGATGGTTTTGCAGCAGTTGAGCGCATGCTCGAAACCGCCGAAGCGCCAACGGATGTTGCGACTCGCGCGCAACTTCGAACGCTCGCACGCACGCCGCGCCCAGCGCGTGAAGCGTACGTCGCTGCGATCGCCGCGCGTACCGAGCATGACGCTCATCGTCCGAGCGCCCTTCCGCGCACACTCGTTGTGAAAGAGTCGAAGGTTGATGAAACGCCGATTCATGATCGCGGCGATCACACACAACCGATCGGCGAGAAACTCGCGCGCGCGATGCCTGCGGTACTCGAGCGCGTCGTGCCAAGCCCAGTTTTCCCTGAGAATCAGAGCGGACGGCTTGAATTCGCGCGCTGGATGACCGATGCCGAAAATCCGCTGACTGCGCGCGTCGCGGTGAACCGCATTTGGACGTGGCACTTCGGGATGGGCCTCGTCGATACGCCTTCGAACTTCGGTGTGCTTGGTTCGAAACCTTCGCATCCCGAGTTGCTTGATTTTCTCGCGCGTCACTTTGTCGCCAACGACTACAGCATGAAAGCGATGCATCGCTCCATCATGACGAGCGCGACCTATCGACAAGCGAGTTCCACGCACACGCCACTTCCGACAACCGATCCCGACAATCGTTTGCTGTCGCGCTTCCCGCGTCGCCGCGTCGAGGCTGAGGCCATCCGCGATTCCGTGCTCGCAGTCGCTGGCACGCTTGATCGCACGATGGGCGGAACGCTGCTTGGTTCGGGCGATCACGATTACGTCACCAACGATCAGTCCGGCAACGCTGCGCGGTACGACACGATGCGCCGCAGCATCTATCTCCCCGTCATTCGCAACGCGATGTTTGGGCTCTTCAGCGCGTTTGATTACCCCGACTCGAGCGCGCCGATTGACTGTCGCCCGCGCACCGTGGTCGCGCCGCAAGCGTTGTTCTTCTTGAATGCACCGTTTGTCGAAGACGCAGCGAAGTCGATTGCAAACGAGCTTTCGTCCGAAGAGCCGAGCGCGGATGACCGCATTCGCGAGGCGTTCCGCCGGACGCTTGCGCGTGATCCCGAACCGGTAGAACGTGACGAATCGCGCAGTTTCTTGGCGGATCTTGAGCGCGGCGGCATGAACGCAGAAGACGCACTCGTGCGACTCTGCCACGCACTTCTTTCGACCAACGAATTTGTCACGATGGAGTAAGTTCTGGGAGTAAGTACTGTTGCCTTGAGCCCATTCGAGGCACACTGACATGTCACGCACGGCCGCACGCGGCTGATCTCACGAAGCGAATCACATGCTCTGCGACCACCGACATCATCCGCTCACGCGCCGCGAGGCTTTGCTCGGTCTTTGCGCGGGCTTTGGCTCGATCGCACTTGCGGGACTTCTCGCGCGCGAAGCACAAGCGAACGGTGGCGTGAAGGGCGTGCTCGACGCGACGCACTTCCGCCCGCGCGCCAAACGCGTGATTTTCCTCTTCATGCACGGCGGTCCTTCGCAGGTCGACACGTTCGACTACAAGCCGCTCTTGCAACGCGATCACGGCAAACCGCTTCCGTTTGCGAAGCCGCGTGTGCAATTCGCAGAAACGGGAAACCTCTACGCGAGTCCGTGGAAGTTCAGGCAGTACGGTCAATCGGGCGCGTGGGTGAGCGACTTGGTCCCCAACGTCGCGCAGTGCGTCGACGACTTGTGCTTTGTGAAGAGCCTGCACGGCTCAAATCCTGCACACGGCGGCGCCCTTCTCAAGGTGCACACCGGAACCGACACGTTCATTCGGCCATCGATGGGTTCGTGGGTTTCGTACGGACTCGGCACGGAGAACGACGATCTCCCCGCGTTCATCACGATTTGCCCGACGCTTGGTCACGGCGGCGTGAACAACTTCTCAAGTTCGTTCCTTCCGGCGTGGACGCACGGAACGCCGATTGGCCACGCCGGAATTCCCGCATCACAAGCGCAGTTTGAGCACATGACTGCAGGACTTCCGCGCGAACTGCAGCGGAAAGAACTCGATTTCTTACAGCAACTGAACCGCGCACACGCAGAGCGCAACGGCACCGATGGCGCTCTCGAAGGTCGCATCGAGAGTTTCGAACTCGCCTATCGCATGCAAGCTGCGGCGCCTGCAGTGATGGATCTCGCGGGCGAGTCAGAAGCGACACAAAAGCTCTACGGGATCGACGAGAAGAAGACGGAAAACTTCGGTCGCCAGTGCTTGCTTGCGCGGCGATTCGCGCAGGCGGGTGTGCGCTTCATTCAGTGCACCCACAGTTACAAGTGGGATCAGCATGGTGATCTGAAGAATCAACACACGTCGAATGCCGCCGAAGTCGACAAGCCCATCGCTGGCTTGATTCGCGACCTCAAGAGTCATGGCATGTTGGAAGACACGCTGGTCCTTTGGGGAGGCGAGTTCGGTCGCACGCCAACCGCGCAAGGCGGCGACGGCCGCGACCACAATCCACACGGTTTCACCATGTTCATGGCGGGCGGCGGTGTCAAGCCAGGTTTTTCCTTCGGCGAAACCGACGACTACGGTTACTACGCCGCGGTCGACAAGGTCGACGTCCACGATCTCCACGCGACGATTCTTGCGTTGCTTGGCATCGATCACGAGATGCTTACGTTCCGCCACGGCGGACGCGACCATCGTCTGACCGATGTGCACGGGCGCATCATGAAGCAGATTTTCGCGTAACCGCGCTGCGTGCACGAAGCAGCCTCAGTGATTCTTCACGCCTCGGAGCCGAGC
>JBEIJG010000196.1:0-6221 GCA_040380385.1 Phycisphaeraceae bacterium
AGGCGGTTCAGCATGGTGGACTCAGACTTTTTCAGGCGTACGAGTTCAGACTCCTGAACTCAGACTTGGGCTTTCGGATTTGGGCTTTCAGACTTGGGCTTTCAGACTTGGGCTTTCAGACTTGGGCTTTCAGTTTTGGGCTTTCAGATTTGCGCTTTCAGAATCGTGCCGTCATCACGGAGCGGCTCCCGAGAACCCCGCTCCCGAGGAGCCCGCTCACGCGGGCTGGAGACTTCGCGCCGTTCCCGTTTCCCGATGCGCCGGAAACGTCGTCGATGAAAAGTCGCGGTATCGGCCCGCGCGTCCGTCGTTAGAGTAGTCGCCCGCGGCGCGAGATTTGAAGTTCGCGCCGAGCCTGAGGCCGAGGGACCACCATGCGCCGCACGATTCTCGCCAACCTGTCGCTTTCATCGTTTCTTTCGTCCGCACTGATCGGAACCGCGTCGGCGAGCCTTTCGACGACCGCCTCGGCGGTGCCGCCCGATCTCGAGCGGGCGCTGGGCTGGATTCCCGAGAGCGCGGTTTCATTCGTTGTTGTTCCGAATCTCAAGAAGGCAAGCAATGATCTTGAGCAACTCGTCGAGGCGACGGGGCAGGGAGGCGTCCTTGCGATGGGTCGTCCGATCGACCTCTTGAAGGCGCAGCTTGGAGTTGGGTCGAATCTCGATGAGAACGGTCCGCTCGTTGCGTACTTCCCGAGCGCGGCGGCCGAAGGAACGCTTCCCGTTTTTGTGCTGCCCTGCACCGATGCGACGGCGTTTCTCAACGCGAATTTGAAGCCAGCGCCTGAGTCGGGCGAGGGTGCCTTCACCAACGCCTCGGGGCGCGTGCTCTTTGCGAAGCCACTTGAAGGCCGCGTCGTGCTCGCGACAGATCGCGCGGCGCTGCCAGCCGATGGCGCGCGTGGAATCGGCGAACGATTCACTGCGCGCGTCCAAGGCGCCGACGAAAACGCGTGGCTCGAACGCGCGGATCTCATCGCGTGGGGCTCGCGCGATGCATTGGCCGCCGCCGTCGCAGCCGCACGCCGCGCGGAGATTCCTGATGCTGCACTGGAGGCGGCTGGATCGGGCGCCGGTGGTTTTGGTGGCGGTTTTGGCAGTGGCTTCGGTGGTTCGCGCGAAGAGATGGAAGCGAATCGCGAGCGTGCGTTGAAACTCTTCGACATGCTCGCGGACGGAATCGTCACAGTCGATGTCGATCCGCTCGGCCTCTTCATCGGTGCGGTTGGTGTTGGTGAACCGATGTCGCCACTCGCATCGATCACCGCGGGCGGAACGGGAAAGCCCGCGCGATTCGCGCATGTACCGCAGAATCCTTTCTATCTCGCGATTGCGGCCAACATCGACGCGCTCGGTGGACCGGAGAAATTCGGTGAACTGCTCGATCTTGCGGGCATCGCGCGCGACGTACTTCCGGCGTGGTTCTACGCGGAAGGGAAAGACATCACAGACGTCGAACTCGCCGCGTATCCATCGAAACTCGGTGTCGCGATTGGCGGTGCGCTCAACGACTCTGCACTCTTCATCGGTTCGCGAAACCCGGCAACCACGCTTGCGCGCGTCGAGTCGGGGATCCTCGCGCTTGCCAGCGAAGCCGATGGCTTGCGTCGCGAACCGGCGTGGAACGCGGAGAAAAAGCTGAAAACCGGCGATATGGTCGCCGCCTTCGAAATCAAAGAAACCGTCATCGATGCAACGAAGCGACCGGGTATCGACATCGAACGCCTCGCAAAGCAATTCATCTTCGGCTCGCGCGGCGTGAACGGGCTTGCGAAGAAAACGGCTGATGGCGTGGTGATCACGTTCAGCCAACGCCCTGATGTCTATGCGCGTGCGATGGAAGCCGCCGCGGGTACGAAGACGCTTGCGAAAGATGACACCGTGGCGAGCATCGAAGAGTGGCTACCCGCCGCGCGCGATGTGGAAGTCATGCTCGGGCTTGGACAACTCACCAATTTGGTTGGTCAGATTGCATCGAGTTTCATGGGCGAAGAAGAAGTGCGCGCGGCGCTGCCGAAGGTTCCCGCGGATACGGAGCCGATTGCATTTGCGCTTGATCTCGAAGGCGGCCGAACGCGTGCTGCGGTCGTTGTGCCTGCCGCTGTTCTGAAACTCGCAGCGCGCACGGGTCTTGATCGCGCGGTTGCGCCGGGTGCACAAGCGGCGCCATCGGCACCTGTTGGAGATTCGCCGTGACGTTGGCCGAGGGCCATTTCTTTCCTGTCAGCGCGGATCGTGTGCTGTCGCTCGATCCGTTTGCGCTCATGGGCGTCGTGAACGTCACGCCGGATAGTTTTTCCGATGGCGGGCAATTTACGAGTGTCGAAGAAGTTGCGCAGTTCGCGCTTGCGTTGATCGATCAAGGTGCCACGGTGATCGATGTTGGTGGCGAAAGCACGCGACCTGGTGCCGCGCGCGTTGCGATCGATGAGCAGATTCGTCGCGTTGTGCCGGCGATTACGCGCATTCGTGCGCGGTCGAATGTTGCGATTTCGATCGACACAACACACGCCGCTGTCGCGGAAGCCGCACTCGACGCGGGCGCAGACTTCGTGAACGATGTCAGCGCGGGCACCGAAGATTCCGCGATGTTTCGCTTGCTCGCAAAGCGCGGCGCGGGTGTTGTGCTCATGCATCGCATCGCACCGCCAGATCAGGACAGTTACTCCGATCGCTACGCGAAAGAGCCGGTGTACGGAGATGTTGTCCGCGATGTCTCGGCATTTCTGCTCGCTCGCGCCGAGATGGCGATGGCAGCGGGCATTCCTCGCGAACAGATCGCGATCGACCCTGGCCTCGGATTCGGGAAAAGCGTTTTGCAGAACTACGAGTTGCTCGCGCGCACCAGCGAGCTCGTTGCGCTGGGATTTCCCGTGCTTGTCGGTGCGAGTCGGAAAAGTTTCCTTGGCGCCGTCACTGGGCGCGAGGATCCCGAGCAGCGCATCATCGGCTCGGTCGTTGCGGCTGTGGCGGCCTACGGCGGCGGCGCGCGGATCGTGCGCGCCCATGACGTTGGAGCACATCGCGAGGCGTTGCTCGTCGCCCATGCGGTTCTGCGCGGGGCGGGGCTCTGAACCTCGCGGTAGACGTTGTTCGGAGGACGGCGCGACGTCGTCGCTCCGTTCTCGATCTGTCGGGCTTCCCCCACGCGGGCTTGAATTGCTTGCGACTCGGCGGTGATTTCGCCGTCATCCCGCCGTCATCCCGCCGTCGTCCCATCGGGGGGTCTGATCGCTACTATGTCCCGCCGCGCGGAGGGTCCCGCGCAAACGATCCCACTCTGACCGCGTGCACCTCGCGGCATTCACTGACACAGGAGCAGACGATGGCTGGCGCCGCCACTCTCACGATCACCGAAGCGAACTACGACAACGAAGTTGCTCAGAGCAACGTTCCCGTCCTCATCGACTTTTGGGCCGAATGGTGCCAGCCTTGCCGCATGATTGGTCCGACGATCGACCAACTCGCGAGCGAATACCAGGGCCGCGCGAAGGTCGGCAAGGTCGATGTCGATTCGAACCGCAACCTCGCGCTCAAGTTCAACGTGCAGAGCATTCCATGCGTGGTCGTCGTGAAGGGCGGCCAAGTCGTGTCGCGCACGATGGGCATCAAGCCAAAGCCAGAGTTCGCGAAGATGATCGACGCGGCGCTCTGAGTGCTGCGCGGCGCGTGACGAGCATAGATCGTCCGTCGCAACTTTGATTCCTTCCTACTGGATGAAAAACCAACACGCCGCGCGGATTCCGCGCGGCGTGTTGTTGATTGGGTTGAGGGGATCGAGTCGCTGATTTCAAAGCCCATCGGTGCTTGGATACGGTCACTCACTGTCGACGTTCCGAGCAAGTACTCGCGCACCGGTACTCAATGAGCGCCGCGGGGGTCGCGTCGAACGATCTTGTGGCCGTCGTTGTTCAAGCCAACTCAACACTCGGGAGGAGCTCAGCCGATGTACCTCTGAGCTCAACCATGCGATTTCCCGCCCACCTCTTCCGTCGCGTCGTTTCGAGTGGGCAATTCGTTCCCGAGCTCGACGGCTTGCGAGCGGTCGCGATTCTGCCGGTCGTCCTTTTTCACGCGACGATGTCGCTCTACCTCAAGCACCAGGCTTTAGGCGGAACACAGGCTTCAGGCGGAACGCAGGTTTCGGCGCTCGACGGTTCACAAGGTGATGCCGTCTTCCGCTCGCCGGTAGGGTGGATTGCGTCGCACGGCTTCCTCGGCGTCCAGCTCTTCTTCCTGATTTCAGGCTTTGTCGTCACGCTGCCGTTCGCGCGGCATCATCTGCTCGGCGCACGCGCGCCGCGGCTGCAGGCGTTCTATCTGAAGCGCCTCACACGCATCGAGCCGCCCTACGTCATCGCGCTTCTGCTCTTTGCACTCGGCGTCCTCGCGGTCGCGCCCGAAAACTTCCGCATCGCCGATTTCGCGTCCGGCCTCGTCTATATCCGCACCGCGCTCTTCGGCAACGAACCTTGGGCGTTCTTTATCTCGTGGAGCCTCGAGATTGAGGTGCAGTTCTATCTGCTCGTACCGCTGCTCGCATTGGTGTTCGGGATTCGGAACGCGGTCGTGCGACGCGCGGTGCTCATCACGGCGATTGTGATCGGCGCGTTGTATGCCGCTGAGGTGCGGCTTGCGAGCAGCGAGGATGCGCCGCTTGGCGGACCACTCCAGCATGGGAAGTGGCTCGGCACCGAGATCGCGTTCTTCCTCGCGGGCATGCTCGTCGCCGACTTTTGGACGATGCGCGAGGAGAAGTTCGGCGCGCGCACGCAGAGTTTCGCGTGGGACGCATTGTGGTTCGTTGGATTTGCGGCGGTGCTTTGGTCGTATCGCGCACTCGAACTCCCCGCACCGATCGGCGCTCCCACCGCCATGACGGCGCTCATCGGTGGACTCATCCTGCTTGCGCTCGGCGCGTTCCGCGGGCACTTCGTACGGGCTGCGCTCTCGAATCCGATCGTCACGGCGATCGGCGGCGCGTGTTACACGATCTATCTCCTGCACTTCCTTGTGATCAGCTTGGCTGGGCGATTCATCGCGCCATACGCGCCTTCCAACTTTGAGGCGATGATCGCGTTTGTGGCACTGCCCTTTGCCGCGGTCGTTACCGCGCTCTGCCTCTGCGCGTTTCCCGTCATCGAACGCCCTTTCATGTTCGGCGATTGGCCGCGCGTCGCATGGACTGCGCTCCGCACCCTGAGCGTGCGGCCGCTTGCTGCGCTCTTCTCCGAGCGCGCGCGCAGCACGAACTGACGGTGTTCAGAGGTCGAGCGTTTATGGTGTGAGCGGGCCCCACTCGGGGAGCAACCTGGAGCGATCCGCTGCGCTGATCACACCGTCGCCGTTGAGATTGCCAACAGGTGCGCGCCCCAGTGTCGCGAGCGCCGTCATTCTCGGACGAGCGGCACTTGCCACAAAATCACAAGGCCCGCGTCCAAAAGTCGCCTCTCGCTTCCTAACTCACAGTTCCCGTGGTGGCGTGGTGCCGCCGAGCGATATGCATGCGGGCTCAAGTTGGTGGTGTGAGGCTTCTGCGAAATGCTCAACGCATCGATCTCAACGTCGGATCTTGCGTTGACCGAGCTTCTCAAAGTTCGGAAATCGGGGTCGAATTTTCTGAGCCGTGTTGGAATCTTGATGCAGTCTGTCACCAATCGCGTCGCCGGGAACGGCGCGATTGGCAGTGTGCGCGGCCATGCGAGGGCATGGTGCGGCGCGGGAGTTCGAGAGAAGGGAAGCCGCGCGTCGAGGGCGCGTGGCCATTGGCTTGGATGCGGTCGTGGTGATTTGTCAGCGGCGATGCCTTGTGCGTCGAAGCGTGGGATTTCTGCGACACGTGTGCAGCGCCGAGAGAAAAGGGGTTCTTATGCGCAAGTTTCAGATGATGGCGACTGCGACGATCGCAGCGAGTGTGACTTCAATGGTTTCTCCGGCCTCGGCGTCTTACACGCTGTCGGCCCTTTCCGCGGGCACATCGACGGTCAGTCTCGCGCCAGGGGATTCATTCACGCTCTCGATCTCGCTGCTGGGCGACGTCGACGACGTACACACGTCAGCGATCTTTCGCACCGTGTTCTCAGCAAGCGGTCTGACGCTCCTTGGGTACTCGTGGAGTGCGCCGTACATCACGGGCGGCGTCTTCGACGACAGCACGCCGAGTGCAGCATCGCTCCCGTTGTTCTTGACAGCCGAAACACTTCAAGGCACGGGATATCC
>JBEIJG010000197.1:0-6220 GCA_040380385.1 Phycisphaeraceae bacterium
CGAGCACCCGAAGGCCGCGAGTGAAACACCCGATGGGCACCGCGAGCGAAGTGTGCGACGCGAGAAGAGAGTTCGCGTACTCACGGCTCACCCCCTGCTGCTTCTTGCGATCCATCTGCTGTTGCTTGCGATCCATGTGCTGCAAACGCATCGTCTGCAATCGGCGGTAACGCCCAACGCTTCTCAAGATCGACGGCAAATGTGACGCGGAATTCGCGCACGTTTCGGCCGAGGAATTCGCGGCTCCGACTCGATTCGAGTGCGACGCGCGAGACTGGCGCGAGTGCGCCCACCGCATCAACGATGCGACCTACATCCGACTCATCGAGCGCAATACCGGCAATTTCTCCGCGCAATTCACGCAGCGGATCCACTTCCTTCGCACTCCGACGCACACGGCGTGTTGCGCCCTGCACGTTCGCATACTCAAGCGACACGCGATCAAGCACGGTGCCACTCGGAAGTTGCTTCGCGATGGTGCGCACGATGCTCGCCGCAGGAATCGCGACGCCCACTTCGCGCTGCCCATCGAGGCGCGCATCAATTTCGTTCCGCTGTACGAGAAGTTGCGCGATTTCCTCTTCGAGGAGCACCACAGGCGCACCGCGTTCGCGCGCCATGTGTTCGAGATTGGCCGATCGCGCATCGAGCCAAGACGCTCCAGCGATCAATCCGCCACTCGCGAGAAAGACGCATGCGCTCAACGACCACACCGCGCGCGAAGATCGACGGCGCATGACACGGCGAAGAATCGATGCAGGAACAAGATTCAATTCAACACGCGACGAAGGTGCAGCGTGATTTCGTAGATCGCTCATGCTGCGTCCTCCTTCAAATCAGACGGGCGATTCCTCGAGCGACAGGCAAGCCCATACGCGACAACCCATCGCGCAGCGCCCACGCCAAGCGCTTCACGCGCCATCGCTGGAAGTTCCTCTTCAAACGAAGAAACTCCGGTACGGCACGCTTCTTCCACAATTCCTGCGAGTCTCGGCTCTGCCGCATGCGGACCACTGAGAATGACGCGCGCAGGCTGCCCACCGCGAAATGTGACGCCGAAATAGCGAAGGCAAAGTGCGAGCTCAGAAGCAATCGCGTCAAGCGTTGGGCGCGTCGCCGTTTGTGCTGCCTCTTCTGAAGCTGGATCAACCGGCACGCCTTCACCGCGCACTGCGGCCATGCGTCTTGCGCGCAGCACCGCTGCGCTTTCGATAGGCACGCCCAACCGTCCCGCAACGGCCGCGTCGAGCGTGTCGCCGCCGAAACTCAGCTCTCGACAGAACGCAATGCGATCGCCGCGAAGGACAAGCACCGTGGCGTCTCCATCATCGATATGCAGCACGGCGCGAACATTCGCGACGTCGGTACCGCGACGTGCACGTCGACCAAGTGCGCGAGCGAGTGCCACAAAGCGCGGCTCTGCGACCATGGGCTCAAATCCCGCGTTCACAAGGACATCGAGTGCAGTCTCCAGTTCATTCGCGTCTGCCGACACGATCAAGCGCTCGATCTTGCCGTCACCGGAATTCGACGGCGCATCCGTTGGAATGGAATCTGCAACGATCTGCTCGCGAGAAAGCGCACGACGTTCACTCGCTTCCCACGCCACTGCCTCATGAAGATCCGCACTCTGAAGTTCGGGAAGTCGCGCAACATGCATGCGCGCATACGGAGTGGGAAGTCCGACAGCGATCTCACGACCGATGAAAGACCCTACACGGAGTGCCTGCACTGCAGCATGGGCGCGCGCATGCAGCGTTGCGCCCGCTTCAACTCGTGCAGCGATTTCAATGCGCGGTACATCGGCGCCAAGTCGCACCTGCGTCGCGCGTGGTGCATCGCCGCCGAGATCGAGCCCAATCGCTCCGATGTTGTGGTGCCACGGCATGCGCCAACGAGCCATTGCGATTCCTCCGTGTCGAGATCGACACATCGGAATTCGTCGGCGTTTCCTGAGGCTCGCTTTGGCGTGGTTTCGCGGACCGTCGGGAATTCACCCGGGATTGCACCGAAACCCGCGGGACCGCGGCGTCTCGCACGAACGTCCGCGCGCAGTTACTGCTCGTTTGCCGGCTCAGCGGCAAGTCGCGTCACGCGAACTTTCCCCGTCACCGGAGCAATCTCCAGTCGATAGGCCGCGTCAGGCGAGCGCAGGATGAGGGTTCCGCCCATGCCTGGAAGTCCGCCGCTCGTCACGGTGCCGCCGAGCTCATCAAAGGTGATGTCGCGCTTTCCACCGTCGATCGAGACGCCCTCAACACGCACGCTCGCGTACCGATCGTCTTGTACAAAGTCGATTGCGTACGTCCCGCCCCGCGCCGCGCCCTTCAACGGATCCACGACAAAATCCGCGGTTTCAGGGTCGAACTCCTGCGCAAGCTCATCCTCGGCAAGTTTCACAAGACACCACCCAGTTCCACCTTCGTAGAAATGAATGCGGCGAAACGATTGATTTGCGAGCGCGTCGCTCTGCGCGAATGAGATGTCAGAAATCAGTGCACGCACGGCAGCTTGCGTGTCAAAGTCTCCACGACCAGACATCGAGGGAATGAGCACCGCTGCAGCGAGTCCGAGGATCGCAACAACGATCAGCACCTCGATGAGCGTGTACGCGCGACGCGCGGCGGACAAAGTGCGATGCATCACGCTGCGCACGTCAGTTTCCCTTCATCGCATCGCGTAGTTTGACGTAGTCGATCTCCAGTCGAATCTTCTCAAGCGGCATTTCGCTGAAGTTGCCGACATTCGTGCGCACGCGCCCACTCGTCAAAAGTGCCTTCAATTCTGCGACTTCTGTGCGAAGCGCTCGCATTTCATCGACGAGTTCAAGGCGCTGACGACCAGCATCAAGTGCGTCCTGCGGGTCAGGAGCACTCGCCTTCTGTTGGATCGAAAGTGCGCTCGGCGCTGGCGGACCTGCTTCGGCACGATTCGTCGAGGTTCCCGAAAGAACCGCGATGCACACCGCGGCGACGCCAGCAACTGCGGCAGTGGAAGCGACGTGACGAATGTTGGGCGTGAAGCGTTGCATGTCGTTTTCTCCCGGCGCTCAAGATGCTCACAAATCCATGCTCAGTACTTCGAACGGCAGAGTGTCACCACGTCGGAGCTTCGGCCACGATTGTTTCATCAGGGCCCGTGTAGTCGATGGTGAGCAGCGCGCCGTTCCAATTCCAGCTGTATCCCATGGGCAACTTCGGCGTTGTTGAGAGCAACGGTTGCTGCCCATCATCAGGTACGGTCATCGCTGCGAAGAGGAGTTCGGTGCCATCTGTGCCGGAGGCGTTGGGAACAATGCCTCCGTGTCGCAATTTGTACATCTCGATCTGCCCGCGAACTGCCGCGAGTTGTGACTTCGCCGCGCTCGTTGTCGCATCCGACATGAAGCCCGTCAGGTTCGGAACGATGAGTGCGGCGAGGATTCCAAGGATGAGCACAACCGTGAGAATCTCGATCAGCGTGAAGCCCGGTCGGTAACGTCGGCACGAACGTGGTGCGTGTCCATACATGCGTCGCGTTCTCCTCAAACGCCTCGACCTCTTGAGGGGCTCGTATCCAGAAAGCGGCCCGCGCGAGTTTCCCCGCGCGGGCCGATTGAAACCACTCAGATGATCACCAGCCCTCGATCTCGGCGGTGGTGAGGCCTTCCGGCAGCGTTGCACCGGTGAAGGTCGCGTAGATCGTCTCGACGTTCGGCGAAGCACCGTTGTCGCCCCACACAAACTCGTAGCCCGTCGGGAGCGTCGGCTCCTTCTGGAGATACGGATCTTCACCGTTTGGTGGCGTGAGGAGATCGTTGAAATCAGCCGGCAGATTGCCGTTGTTTCGCACGCGGAAGAGCTCGATTTGGCTGCGAACCGTCTGCAGCTGGCTCTTCACGCTGCTCTCCGCAGCTTCCTGCGAAGCGTTGGTGAACTGCGGGATGACGATCGCGGCAAGGATGCCGAGAATGACGACGACGATGAGGATTTCGATGAGCGTGAATCCGCGACGAACAGTGCGCTTAACCATGGTTTTCTCCCAGTCCCTCGGAGTTTCGAACGGATTCGGTCGACCGATCCGAGGATTCGTCGGTCGCCACACTTCGACTGAGGCCCAAGGCCCCGGAAATGCCGCTACAGACTTTCGCCCGCAGCGGCCGTTGCTCGTAATCCCTCCCTGAGGCCGGCGTCCCTCCCTCAAAGCACGCGGCCAAGGATTCGAACACCAAGACATCGACCCTCGTGGAGAGCAACATCACTCTTTGGTGTGATTGCAGATGCGCGCCGCGAGTTCTCGCGCGTCAAGAACGGCGGAACCCACACAGACGGACATCCGACGGATTGCGAGCCGCAGCGCGGCGCGGTTTATGCGACCAATGCGCCGTCGAAGCGGATCGCAATTCGGAAGCGACCTTCGCCGAATCCTTCGCAGCGCTCGACAAATCCGCATGCGGGGCGCCCATCGGGCTCGCTAAAGCCCACGCTCACGCGTGTTCCCGCGGGCATCGATTCGCTCGCGTCACCTGCGAGCCACCACGGTGAGCCATCGAGCCGGGTCAGCTCGATGAGATTCCCGAGTTGAGTGCCAAGCGCAAGGATCGTCGCGTGGCCAGGGACAGTCCAACGCGGCGATTGACGGCGATTGCAACGAAAGCGCGGCTGCAACGCATCGCGCCCCGGCCACGACGTGTTCGAAAAAATGGCCTCGATCCTCGACGAGTCGCAACACGTCGATCCAAACTCGCACGCCTCGACAGCGTTCGAAGCGGCGTCGTCGGTCAAACTCGATGAGAAAAAGGGCTCAACGTACATGGGACGCCGTGGATTCGGCGCACAGCGCATCGCTGCTTGAAGAATCATGGAGTGGCGCAAGAGATGCCCGACCTCGGCAAGATCCGCGTATAAAACGGGCATGAAGTTCGCAGCTCCCCGCGCACTTGTGGTCCCCGCCGGAACGGCGGTCGCGATCGTCGTGTCGCGTGAGCCGCACGCTGATCCGACGCTCGAGATGCGTCGTTGGGAACGTATCGCAGCACTCGACAAAGCCGCGCAGCGTGAAGCACTCGAACTTCTTGTGACGAGCGGTGTGTTCACGGTGCTTCGCGATGCGGTACTGGTCGTGCGCGTCGTGCGCGAGGGGTCACGCGCGGTCGCCGCGATCGTGGCGCGTCCCGCGCAATTCGCTCAGCCTCACACTCGCACTCTCACTCCGCACGCCGCGATCGAAAGCACGGAAGCGTTGTGCTCGGTCGGCGAAGCGGCCAGTTTTGCGCTGAACAACCACGCATCTGATTTCAGCGACGCACTCCTCACCGTTACACGGACGCGCCCCATCTTCCACGGGACCGCGTCCGACGGCACCACCTACTCCGGATTCGTGGCTGAAGACGCGGCAAGCATCCTCGATGCGCTTTCTGCTGCGGTCGCCGCCGACCCAGAACTCCGCGAAACCATCCCCCACGGGAATTCCCCGATTCTCGCGGCATTTTCAGGGACATCGGTCGCTCTACCGCCGGGCCTCGTGAGCGCGATCTGAGCGGCATTGGTGCTACACTCGCCGTTCCGCCAGTCGCGTACGACTGAAGAGGAAGGATTCGGACGCCATGACACCCACCGCTGCCATGCAGGCAACTTCCCCCGCCTCCACGCTCTTTCCACAGACTCCCTCGAAGGGCCGCGTCTACAACTTCAGCGCCGGGCCAGCCTGCATGCCTGAATGCGTGCTTGAGCAGATCCGCGAAGAACTCATCGATTGCCGTGGCGGCGGCATCGGACTCCTCGAACTCTCGCACCGCGGCGCGCTCTATGAGGCGCTGAACAACGAAGCTGAAGCCGCATGCCGCAAGGCGGCGGGCGTGGGCAGCGAGTACGCCGTGTTCTTCATGCCCGGAGGCGCGACCGTCCAGTTCGGCCTTCTGCCGCTGAACTTCGTCGGCGACGGCGAAACCGCGACCTACATCGACACCTCGATCTGGTCGTACAAGGCCTACACCGAAGCCGCGCGCTGCCGCAACGTCTCGGTCGCTTTCGACGGCCGCGCGATCAAGTACGCGCGCGTCCCCAAGAAGGGCGAATTCGCAGAGCCCGCTGGCGCGAAGTACCTCCTCTATTGCCAGAACAACACCGTCGAGGGAACCACATTCTGGGCGCCACCGGAAACGACGCTGCCTCTCATCGGCGATGCGACGAGCGACATCTTCTCGCGACCTTGGGACTTCACGAAGCACGCGATGGTGCTC